>JBBRXD010000001.1:0-33506 GCA_038248775.1 Lysobacterales bacterium
AATTACAAGTTCCATCGGCTGACCGGCGAAGGCGAGCCCGGCTACGAAGACGATCGGGTGCCGCGATTCGCGTCCAAGGTGGAGGCGGGTCGCCTGCTGGTACGGGACACGGCGGTCACCACGCGCAACAAGCCCGCGCACGCCTGCACCTGGCCGTGCAGTTTTTCGCAGATGGATGCCGACGACGGAATGAAAACGGTCTACGACAGCCTGGTGTTCTGGGCCGACGTGGTTCTGGTCGCCACGCCGATCCGCTGGGGCGCCGCCAGTTCGCTGTACTTCAAGATGGCGGAACGACTCAACACCGTTCAGAACCAGATCACCCTCCGCGACCGCGTAATGCTCAAGAACAAGGTGGCCGGGTTCATCGTGATCGGCGGCCAGGACAACATCAAGGCCGTCGCTGGCCAGATGCTGCAATTCTTCTCCGAGTTGGGCATGCAGTTCCCGCAGTTCCCCTACATCGCCCATAGTCGTGGCTGGACTGCCGAGGACATGGAATGCAACGTCGAGTTCGTCAAGCACAGCGCGACCTTGCACGACGCGCCTGTGACCTCGCAGGGGCTGCACTCGGGGATATGGCGGTGTAGGCTGCGTAGTGGATGGGCGCATGAATTACCATCCCCAATCAGCAGAGGAAGATCATGATCTTGGACCCGAGTGTCGCGACCAGTACCGATTCCCAGCCGATCGAGGGCGAGGGCAATCCGATTCACGCCCCAGGCCTTCAGGGATTTGTCTTTGCCTTGTTCTTCATTTTTGGCGGTATTACTTCGCTCAATGACGTGATCATTCCCAAGCTGAAAGAATTGTTCACGCTCAATTACACGCAGGCCATGCTGGTCCAGTTCTGCTTCTTCACCGCCTACTTGGTGATTGGTATTCCAGGCGCAAAACTGGTCAAGAAGATCGGCTATATGCGCGGTGCAGTAGCGGGCTTGCTGGTCATGATGATCGGCTGCCTGCTGTTCATTCCGGCATCGCAAAATGCTACTTATAGTCTGTTCCTGTTTGCCCTGTTCATCCTGGCCAGCGGCGTTGTCATCGTGCAGGTCGTAGCCAATCCCCTGATCTCGCTGCTCGGTCCCGCAGCGACATCACACAGCCGGCTGACCTTCGCGCAGGCTTTCAACTCGCTGGGCACGACGATCTTTCCCATCGTTGGCTCAATTCTTATCCTGGGGAGCCTGGCCTCTCTCAGCGCAGACCAGCTTTCCGGCGCACAGCTCGATGCCTATCGTACTGCCGAAAGCCAGGCGATCATGAGCGGCTATGTCGGTATTGCCATTGCCCTGGCCATCGTTGCGGCGGTGGTGTGGATGTTCCGCAACAAGCTCAAAGGCGAAAGCCATGAAGACAGTTCGGGCCTCGGTGGTTTCGACTTGCTGCGGCGGGCGCGCTTCGGCTACGGAGCCTTGTGCATATTCCTCTATGTGGGGGCTGAGGTTTCCATCGGCTCGCTGGTGGTCAGCTATCTTATGCAGCCGGGCGTAATGGGCCTGCAGGAACAGGCGGCGGGCAAGTTGATCGGTCTGTATTGGGGCGGCGCCATGGTCGGACGATTCATCGGATCGGCGGTGCTTCGTGTGATCAGTCCGGGCAAGGTGCTGGCATTCGTGGCAATCGGCGCGATAGTGCTCATTGCTGTCTCGAGCAACACAACTGGTGTCGTGTCCGGGTATAGCCTGCTGGCCATTGGCCTGATGAACGCGATCATGTTCCCGACGATCTTCAGCCTGGCTTGCGAAAAACTGGGTAGCCGCGCCGCGGACGGCTCGGGCATCATCAATGTCGCCATTTTTGGCGGCGCTGTGGTGCCGTTGCTGACCGGCGTATTGGCCGATGCCAGCGGAAGTCTCGCAATTGCCTTGGCGCTGCCAGCGGCTTGCTACGCGATCATTGCCGGTTTCGGCATTTATGCGAGGCTACCCGCAGCTGCCTGAGCTTGGCTTGGACCAGGTTTCCGTGGGTGCCGTGCGGGTATTCATCGCGTTCATTGCGCGCGGCTGGGTTAGTCGTTAATGGTCACACCTGGGCAGGAAATCGCCGGGTCATTACCCAGGCGCCGGAGCAGTGAGTCGAAGTCTGGATTCGCTATGTCCACGTAGATGAAGCGACCCTGGTCGTTGCAGATGACATCGCTGTTGTTGGGAATGGCCTGCTTGTAAAGGACGATCACCTTGGGCGAGTTTTCCCGACCAAGGTTCGCCACCAGCTTTGGGGCCATGCGTTGTTGATTCGAAACAACGACTATGTCCGCTTCGAGCATTGAATGGACCAACTGGAAGAGCTTCAGCGGAGTCTCGCCCACGTGCAGTTCGATGCCCTCCATCCCGGCGAAGCAGGCGAATTGGCGCTGGTCGTAACCGGCTGTGGCCTGGTTGAAACTCGCGATCTGCTCCGGCGACCAGGCCAGTTTTTCCAGGCTGGACTCGATGAGTTTCAGCCCTCGGTCTGCGCCATCGGAAAAAACCAGAGTCGATGAGCGCGCTGGCGCAAGCCGGGCCAAGAGCTCGTCCAGGAATTGCCGGTACTGCCCCACCTCGAATTGCCATTGCGTCGAGGGGATGCTGGCGAAACTTTCGTATTCGACCAGTTGGTCGCCACGGTGGCTCCAGACCGGGATGAAGCTCCCCCATGGGGTCTCGACGACGCTGGTGTCGCCCTGCCGGATATGCACCACGATCTTCAGGCCATCGCCATGATGCAGCGTTGCGATCGGCGCACGGACCCTGGCGTCAACGTAGAGGGCGGGCAGGTCGAGCCCGTCCTGGAACTGCGGGATGGCCGCGTGGATCAGGCTGAAAATCCTCTTGCGCTCCCCATCGAGCTGGAATTTGACCAGTGCCGGGCCGGAGGTTCGACCGATGCTGCGCTCGACGTGTCCGGCCAACTCGGCGAGCGAACCGGTTGCGACCGCTGGCACGATGTCGTCGGACAGCCTCATCACGATTGGTTCGACGTTCGCACCGATGGCTATCGTCTGCTGGCGGCGCTGGAAATGCGCGTTTAACCCAATGAATCCATGGATATCGGGACCGGCCACTGGCGGCGCGATATCGCTGCCATTGCTTCTATGGGAAATAAACGCGGTGTGCAGATAGTCATAACCCAGATGCAGGCCCAGTTTGTAGAAAGCACTGAACTGCGTCAGTTGGTCGGTGAAGCCGGAGTAGGTTGGCTCAATGGTGAAAAAGGTCTTGGCCATGTCAGGTATTCAGCGTAAGGCCCGGTAGACGATTATCGCGCGTCCGTCGCTGGTCGCCATCGGTGGCGAGCTCCAAGGCCGATTGAATTGGTTTGCAGAAAATCCAAGCGAGCGTAGCATGCCCTGCCGTGCGGCATTCTAGCGCATTGCTTCGCCTGCGCGCTCGCAGGTTCAGCCGCGCGCAGCGCGCTCGAAGCTAAGGCAGAACGCGCCGATGCGCTGCGCAAGGGGCGTCTGCTCCAGCGCGGGTTGTACGCCGAGCGCGCCGACGTCGATGAAGCTTTGATCATTGAATTCGCTGGCCACCGCCGAGCCACCCCAGTAGATCGGGACGGCATCCGAGACCAGCGCATCGACCAGCTTCTCGGTCAAATAGCACGCGTAGGCGGAATTCTCGAAAGCCATCGCGAACTTGTGCTCACGGGTTTTCTGGATCTTGCCAGTCCAGGCATAGCCGCAGCAGGAAGCAATCAGCAGGTCGGAGTCGTCTTGCACGATCTGTACCGCTATCCCCAGCTGCCCAAAGAGCGTGACGGGGAAATTGCTGTGGTCGTCCCAGCCCGGCCAGAAATCGGAGAAGGCCAGTTTCATCACGCGCGGCCCCCAGGCATCACTGGCGTTCCCGCCAGGCCGGAGAAACTCTCGACCAGCGTGAAGGCCTCGTTTCTTTGTTGGGGAGCAGTTGGTGGAGATGCGCCAGTAGCGCAATGGAACTGCGAACGATACCGCGACGCCGCTCCGGGCTGCCTGCCTATAATCGCAGCCCGGGAACGAAGCAGTCTCTCTCGATCAGTTCCCGCTCAGGAAATCCCAGCCACTTGACTCCTTCGCCTGACGGCCGATTCATCAGATACACCTTCTGACTCGGGTTGAAAACCGAAGCCCATCCCGAAAGATCCGACATGTTCTTTACCAGGACGCCGCACTTCGCCAGAAGCAGGCAGTTGATCAAGGCCTCATGGCCGAGGCGGTATTGATCAGCTACGGGCGCAAGATGTATGGGTTGTTCGCTGCTTGAGCGAAGCTCGTCTTTGCAATAACTGACACTGAAACCATTCAAGCTGCTGGCGATCGTGTCGAGAAAGCCATGACTGTCCGATGCCACAAAGACCCGATCTATGTCCGGGTGGAGCGCCAGAGAAGTCCTAATGTGTCTGATCGCCGATTCGGTATCGACCGCGGCCGCCTCCCGAATCTTGTCGGTACCCCGGTAGTGGATGCCGGCCACATCGACCCCGATCTGTTTTTCAGCGGCAATCCGCTCGACATGGGCGGAGACTTCGGGTCGCAACGAATAATATTTACTCCAGAACACATGGCTTTGCGCAAGTGTCGGAAAATCGTCCTGGGACCAGCCAGGACAATCAAAAAAGCTTTCTATCCGCGCTAGCGGAGCACCACTGACCAGCCGACTTTCCGCGGCAGACAGTGCGGGCCCGTCAAAAAAGTATTCGAGAAAACACGGCCCTCGCGTTGGCTCCAGGTAGTTGCAAGAAACGAGCCTGATGCAGGGCTTGAGAGCCAGCCGCTCGCAAAGCCGGAGCATGGACATCACACCGCCCATATGAGCAAAGAAGCCCAGGCTCGGGATATCGACCTCGACGCAGAATAGCCCGCCCCGGGCCATTCCTGACTCGGATAGCAATCGCAAGGTTTCGGAATCGCTGGCCACTTGCATGAACTACCGAAGGTTGAGAAGGAAATGGCAAACAGGATTCAGGTCGCCCGCCTGAGCGAAGCAGGTCGAGATATCCGGGCACATCATGTGCTACGTCAGCTGTTGGAACGACGCAATTATAGAGGGTTTAACCCCGATTCTGCGGACACTTTCACCGAGACCCATACTGGGTCAAAACTACGCGCAAGCATTCGGAAGATCGCCCTGGAACCGGGGGAAGGGAGGCATTTCCTGGCGGCGGAAGCCCGCGCGATGCGGAGGTCGACGGCCTCAAGCGTGAGCTAGCCACCCCAATAGTTCGGCGCGACGACCGAGTCCCGCGCATCGACCAGCTTTTCGGTCACGTAGCCGGCGTAGGCGGAATTCCCGAAAGCCATCGCAAACCTGTACTCGCGGCTTTTCTGGATATTGCCGACGCGGTCTAGCGTCATGACCTTGATCTTGACTATACAGACACCTGTCAATGTCCTTCCTGATGCGGCACAAATGGTTTCAACGGATCGGAGATCAGGATGGATTAAACATCTATTGAGTGGATGCGTATGAAATTATAATCATCAGCGTAAGTGTGTTCAATAAAAGCCCGCGCAGCTGCCGACAACGTTGGCACGGGTAGTTCGCTAGGATTGAGCATGGGCAAGCGTACGTCGCAGTCGACTCCCAACTCGACCGCAAGAGTGTCGATATCAGCGCGTAAATGCCTGAATCGCAGTATGCAGGCAGGGTGATTGATCAACCAACTTGACTGAGGCTCATAGGCGAATGTGAATGCAAGCACGCGGCCAGCTACAGTGTGCAACTCCTGAGGCTCGCCGTTGCGTCGTAGATAGTCCTCAGGCCGATTGCCCAATTCTACCCACGCCAGATTGTTCATGGGGTGTGAAGGATCGCCGGCACTCTCTGCCAGCTCGTTGGCATCGGAAAACTGTGCGTTTACCGGACTTGGCCAATACCTTTGGCTGTAGTTGAACGCAGAAACAAATCGTTCGGCCGGATCACGGATAACGACGATTTCACGTTTTGCGAGGCGACGCTTGTAGTCGTGTCCATCGGTCAGTACTGGCCAATGATGTTGGATAAAATGATGCGCAATAGAAGTTCCAGCATTTTTAGGGATAGGGATAAAACTGCTTCCATTCGAGACTGATAAGTCGATGTCAACCATTGGTACGCCCCTCGAAATCCTGGTAAAGCCGGCCAATAATCACGTCTTCAGCGCTTGGCAAACAGCATTCGTTCTCCAAAGCCATTTCGGCAGCAGATTCACTTACTTACTGCGTCGCTGTCAAGAATTTGGCGCAAGGCGACCACGGCGGCGACTTTTCATTGGATGCATAGGTGTTCGTTCATGGCATGGCCGCGCCGGCTTCGAGTCGCTGCTGCGCTATTGCGCGCGGCCGTGATGGTCCTCGGGGCGATTGACCCAGGCAGGCGAAGTACATGCATGCTTGCGAGCCGATTAGTCCGCATGAACCGGTGACCAGGAGCTTCAAGCGCCGTCCTGGCAGCTGGACTGCAAGCGGTAGAGGTGGTGCCAGGTCGGGTTGATGGCATGGGCCTGCACCACCGGATCGCAGAACTTGGGATCCATCGCCACCAGATGGTAGCCGTGCCGGGCGACGATGCCGGAAAAATCCCGGTCGTCATTGGTCATCAGGCGCTGCCCGCCGTGGTCGTTGGCATTGAGCACCAGCATCAGGTATTCGACGCGATGTCGCGCCAGCAGCGCCATCCACCATTCGATCGCCGGCAGGTGGCATTCTGAGAAGCTGTGGATGTTGACTGCAAGGTTAACCCCGGCGCCGTCAAGGACCTGTTCGATCTCATCCAGCGCCACCGCCTGGCCACGCGCATCCAGGCCGCGGAAGCGCAGGTAATACTCGGAAATGAAGCTCGATACCGCCACCGCGTCGGTGCACAGGTAGCGCTGCACGTTGGGCAGGCCGGCAAGCATGCGGTGCGCCAGCCGGCCGTAGCCAGCGCCGATGTCGAGCACACGCAGGTTCTGTCTTGCAGAAAGCTGCAGGTGTTTTTCCAGGAACAGGATCTCGGCGACCGAGTCGAGCAGGTCGCGCGATACGCACTGGCCGGCGATCTCGAAGGTGCAGGCACCGAACAACCCGTCTTCCTCCAGGCGCCCAAGCAGACCCAAGTGGTCGATCGATTTAAGGTAGTAGGTCGCCAGTGCGTAGGCACCGGCGTCCATATTTTCGCCGCGCAGCTGCCAGACATAGGCGTTGTCGCCTCGGAACAGCGCTATGTCGGTATCGGCAACATAGCCTTCGGTCCAATGCAGCGGCGCGGTCACCGCGCTGTCGAAGGCGGCGTAACGGGCTTTCAGGTCGAGCAGGCGAGGGTTGTCCGGCGCCAGGTAGCGCGCGGCCTCAGCAGGCACGGTCAATGACATGTTGGTTCCCCGGTTCCAGTGGGTGGGCGCCTGGCCGCCGCCCCAGGACTACGGCTGTCATCGGGGCAATACAGGATAGCCATATCTTTCGCGCATGTCCCCGAGGGCATCGCGATCCGGGCCCGCCGGAAGGTCTTCGAAAACCAGGCCGCGCGCCCGTGTGCGCGGTACCCGGCGCTCCTCGCGGGAGTTCAGGTTCCTGCTGATACGGGCGAGTTCCTGTTTGATCAGCGGACCTTTTCCGGGGTAGATCTGTTCGGCGAAATCGGCGATCCCTTGCGGCTGGTCCTCTACCCGCACACGCACGCTGGCGAAGGGTTCGCAGCGGGCATTCCATTCGATGTAAAAGCGCATGGCGTCGAGCAGGGGGTCGCCACTCAGATGGAAGTGACGCTCAAGGAAGTTACGCCATGGGCGATGGATCTTATCGGCAAAATCACGGGCGAACAGACCCAGGTCCAGCAGTGAATCGATCACCGCCAGTGGCTCGCGCACCTGGTGCAGGATCGGGCCGGGAAAACGTGCCAGGTAGGGTACGGCCATCCACGAGACGTCCCCCTCCAGTCGGCCCGGGTCGCGCGGACCGGTCTGGGTGAAAACGGCCTCGTGCTCCACGGCGATGCCGGCGCGTTGCAGCAGCGCGGTGGTGAAGGTGGTGCCGCTGCGGCCGGTGCCCACGACCAGGAAGCGAAGACTCGGCATGGACGATTCATCCGTGGCATTTTCCGCAGTGCTCACCCGGCCGCCTCCTTGCTTGCAAGAGTGCTCATTTTACCCTGCGTCTCTTGCCTGCGGCGCATCGGGGAGCGCAGAAGCGCATGGTATAGTCGCGCGCCAAAAGTGCTGGCCTGATCCGGCGCGAGTGGAAGGACGCAAATGCCCGATGCCGCCGTGCAGATCACTGTCATCGTACCGGTGTTCAATGCCGCCACCACCGTGCATCGGGCCCTGTCGTCGGTGCTTGACCATACCCGCGCCACGGTGGAGTTGCTGTGCATCGATGACGGCTCCACCGATCACTCCGCGTCGGTGCTCGACCGGCTGGCCGCGGATGACAGCCGGGTGCGGGTGTTGCATCCGGGCCGCAACCAGGGCGTGAGCACGGCCAGGAACCTGGGCCTGGACTCGGCACGGGGTGCCTGGGTCAGCTTCCTGGATGCCGACGATGAGGTGGTGCCCGGTGCGCTCGACCGCCTGCTTGCCGTCGCGCTGGAAGCGGGCAGCGACATGGCGGTGGGCCACGTACTCGGTCTCGATCGGCCGCCGACCGCATCGGTGGTACTGAGAAACGGCGCCGGCCGGGTGCTGAAGACCCGCCTGCGGGAATCGCCCTGGCTGCAGTCGGTCTCCGGACATCACTGCGGCAACCTGTATCGCCGGCAGTTGCTGGAGCAACACCACATCCGCTTTGCTGCCGACCTGGCCCTGGGCGAAGACCAGCTGTTCCAGGCCACGGTAATGGTGAGGGCCGATGTGATCGCGATCATCGAGGACACCGTGTACCTGTATCACCACTACTCGGGGTCATCGCTGACCACCCGGCTGCTCACGCCGAAAAACCTGTCCGACGACCTGGAGTGGCAGCGTCGCAGCGCGCGGCTATTCCATGACCATGGCCTGGAGCGGGCCGGCTTGGCTTTCCTGCGCGACTGGTCGTTTTCCATCGACAATTACTGGTTGCAGATACCCGCCGCTTTGAGCCGGCAGGCGGCCGGTGAGTTCTTCGCATCGCTGCGCGCGCTGCAGGCCGAGTTCGATGTGGAGCCCTGGCACGAAGAGACGCCGGCGCATCACCGGCACTTGCTGGGTCTGATCATGGCCGGAGAGGACGAGGCGGTGCTGGCGTACCTGGGCACCCTGCTACACCGATGATGGTTGAATGGAAAAGCCGAATGAACGCCATGCTACGCGCTATACCCCGAAGAATCGTCGTGGGTGTCTTGCTTCTGCTCGCCCTGGATATAGCCTGGCGATTACTGCCGACGACCAAGCTCGAGACGGCTGGCACTTCAATTTTGATCGCCTACCTTGTCATCGGCGCCATCGTGCTGGGCAGGCGCCTTGGGCTATTCCTGTTTCTGGTTGGCATGACACTCGGCACACTGCTCGTTTTCGCCAACAAGACCAAGATCGCGTTGACGCAAATGCCGGTTACGTTCCACGACCTCGCCATCTCGGCCATGAATCCCGGTGGATTGTGGGAAGCGGTCGGCGCGCCACTCCCGGTGCGAATCGCCACCTATGCAGTCGGGATCGTCCTCCTTGCGATTTTCCTTTATCTGGCGGCAACTGGCATCACCAGATCGGTCAAGAAGGGCAAGGGCGTTCACGTCGCCGTCGCCACCGCCTTGTTGATACCGGCATTCGGGTTCTCCGTTTCGGATTTCGCAGAGCACCACTTCGTCATTGTGACCCAGAGCGAACTGGGCATGGGACTGTGGGAACCGAGCATGGACGCAAGTCTGGCAATGCACGTCGGTCCCGTCCCTTATCTGAGCTACTCGTATTTCGGGTACAAGCGAAGGAAACGTGGGGACATCTTCGACATCGCGGCGCTGGCGCAAGCCGATACCGCTGAAGATGGGCTGGCAGTGGCGCCAGTGTTCACGGCCAGCAGCGGAGCCCGGACCGAAAAGCCGAATATCGTCTTCATCCTGCTGGAATCGACTTTCGACATCGGCAAGGTATTCGAACTGTCGAACCTGGCCCGGGATCGACTATTCACGGCAAACGAATATACGCGGCTGCTCTCGCCGCTCCGAGTCAATGCAGTTGGCGGCGGGACCTGGGTAACCGAGTTCGAAACGATTACCGGGGTGGATTCGCGAGTGTTCGGCTTCTATGGCTCATACACCCACTCGACGATCTCACCGTTCGTGACGCATAGTTTCGCCTCTTATCTTTCCGGCAAGGGTTACTCGACAACGGCGATCTATCCGGTCCCTGGAGACTTTTTCAATGCACGCAACGCCTATCGCAATTATGGCTTCAGGCATTTTTACGACTCGAAGGATATTGGCCTTTCCGAGCGATGGAAAAAAATCACGTATCCGCTGATTATCGGGAAGGCCATCTCGGTGCTTGAGAATGAAGCCTCCGAGCCTTTTTTCGCCTATGTCCTGACGTTGGAGAATCATTCGCCCCATAATTGCGACGTGCTTGGCCCCGAGAGTGAATCAACAGTCACCCTGACCCGGGCGCCGGAATTTCCTGGCAATTGCTCGATCAACAAATATGTGCGTCGGCTCAGGTCCACTTCGGAAGCCGTGTTCGAGATGCGCGATTACCTCGAAACCCTGGAGAAGAAGTCCGGCAGGCCGTTCATCTTGGTCGTCTTCGGCGACCACCAGCCGCACACCTTCACTTCCAGCACCTTATTCCAATATGATTTTTCCGCTTTCCGGACATCCACCCCAAATGACGAGACCTTCATCCACGTGATGTCATCCCTGCCCGGGAAGTTCGACTGCTGCAATGGCACCGTTCCGGCGTTCGTGGTGCCGAGCCTGGTGGCATCAATGTTAGGAACGGATCCTTCCGACGTGTATCTGCGCAACAACCTGTCTCTTTACCGGGAATGCGGGCCGGATGTTGTCGGAGCGTACAGGGGCGCCACTGGCTCCGGGCCCCCGACGATGGAATGCAGAAAAGCCTACGAAAGCGCCCTGGACTACTACCGGAAGCACGTGGTCCACTTCTAGCCGGGACAGCGCCTGGGTCTTGTCAAAACGGTTACCGGGGCTTGAGTACGCGAGCCGTCACTACGATCGGAAACCTTGAATCGAAATACTCGAGTTCAGCAACGGAAAGCTCCTCACGGGCTAGGCCGGTCAGGAACGCGATACTCGCCACAAGGTTTCCGTGCATTTTTATTTCCGGGGACTGGCAGTCGCTGTTTTCAGAGATCAGGCGCGCCAGCGAGCGATCAGTGAATCGCCAAAAATCCTCTGGATGCGGGCTGTAGCGACACAGGCAGGGCGCTGTCACCAGCAGCACGCCGCCTGGCTTGAGTGCGGCGTACGCGTTGCGGATCACAGCGCGAGAGTCAAAAATAACCGGCAAGGTCTGGGTCAGGATGAAACAGTCGTAGGCTTCCGGGCGTAGCGTAGCCGGGTCGGTAAGGTCGCCGACAATGGTGGCATTACTGTTGTCGGGAGTGATGTCAATGACATTTTCGGTTTGCACGCGCTCGCCGCCGAAACGGCGGATGTAGTTCGCGTTCATGACCTCCAGGCAATCGCCTTGGATATCCTCGCGGTGTTGTTCAAGGAAGCTCTCGATGTAATGTCGATCCACCGGACAGCCACGATCAAATCCCCAGCGGTTGCTGGCAGGCTCCATGCGACGCAGGCCGCCCCAGTCGAGCGAGCCCAGGCCAATCGCCTCAATTGATGTGTGCGGGTCCATGAAAATCTATCCCGTGCTTTATTGCGAGTATAGCTGCTTCTGCTTTTCACGCACCCGGACGGTGCGCCAGCAACCATTGCAGGGCGAGTTGATCACGGCCCCCAAGTATGTGCAACAACAGCTCACGATGTGTTGCCGGCGTGTTTTCCGTCCAGGGCGTGGCGGTGAACTCGGTCGACATGGCGCGAACGGCATTGAACAATGGACCTGCAGCGTTCGCATCGTCCTGCCACGAAAATCTCAGCCATTGTTCCCGGATTGAATACGACCATGCACTGACATAACGCAGTGCCGCCGCCTGCAGTCCATATGTCCTGAATAGTCGGGCAATGCGGCACTGAAACTCAACATCATCGAGCAGGTTCTGCAGGACTGGCGTTCGCCTGGTCAGCGACTGGCCCCGGTAGTGATGATAGATGTAGACAACGGCATCGAGCAGCGCTACTCGATCGGCTGCAAGGATTGCCCGAGCCTGAAACAACTGATCTTCACCGAAACTGAGGTCTTCCGGATAACGGATGCCCTCACTGTCCAGCAGGGAACGCGCATATAAATTGCAGCAATGGCAGCCGGGAATGGATTGTAGATGCGCGGACACGGCAGCATCCTCGACCTGCACGCCGCCAGAGCCTGATAACGCGGGCGCCTGCGCCGCATCACGTCGCCAGTCCACCCGGCCCAGCACCAACGCACAGCCGGTATCGCGCGCAGCCTGAACCAGTTGCCGCAGGGCATCGTCCGGCAAGCTGTCATCAGCGTCCAGAAAAAATACGAACTCACCCGTTGCAGCGTTGATGCCCGTATTCCGGGCCACACTTGGCCCCTTGTTTTCGGGCAGCTGCAACACTCGAAGCCGTCGATCGCGAGCAGCGAAGGCTTGCAGGATGGCAACCGAGTCATCGCTCGATCCATCATCGATACAGATCACTTCGATATCACCAAAAGACTGTGCTAGTACGGAGTCAATGCTTGCCCGCAAGAACCCAGCCGCATTGAGCACAGGCATGACCACACTGATGGCTGGTGCCTGAACTTGCTTCATCTCACTGGTCTTGACAGCTCGGACACTTGTAGAGACCCTCGAAACACTGGTAAAGCCCGCCAATCATCACTTCCTCGGCAGTTGGCAAGTAGCGTTCGTGCTCTAAAGCCAGTTCGGCATCAGATTCACTTACGCACCGTGCCGCTGTCAAGAACATGGTGCAATGAGACCACGACGGCGGCTTGTCAGTGGATATATCGGTGGGAATTCCGGGGAATGATCGCGCTGGCTTCAAGCGAGTGCTGCGCTATTGCGCGCAGTCGAACTGGTCCTCGGGACGATTGGCCCATGCGGGCGCTTGAGGTCAGTGCGACAGGAAAACATCCCGTGGCGAAGCTGAAAGGTATTTGGCACAATCGCTTGCCAGACCGATTGTCTCGATATCACGAATCCCGAGGGACTCATGGGCCAAGCAGAAGTGGTGAGCGAGCGTCTTGCCTACGGGCAATTCCTGCGAAACCGGCGATCGGCGGAGTTCAAAGTCGACATTCTGGACAGGATCGGCGACCGCAACCTGACGAGATGGG
Source organism: Lysobacterales bacterium (assembly GCA_038248775.1). GTDB lineage: Bacteria > Pseudomonadota > Gammaproteobacteria > Xanthomonadales > Xanthomonadaceae > Arenimonas. The sequence goes on from JBBRXD010000001.1 coordinate 13,270, forward strand.
GAAAGAGCGCGACGCTATTCGCTCGGCTGATTGCCGATATCGAGGCTAGAAAGCCATTCTCATTGATCCGATTGGGTGATGGCGAAGGCAACGTGCTGTTCTGGGGTTCCCGCCGCTCCGAGTATCCTGCGCTGGCGCGATATGCAATGGATGGCATCTGGTCGATGATGTTCGGCAGAGAGGCCGACGTTTCCGAGTTTGACAGACTCTACGAATGCATGGTGCGGGCTGTGCACGGTAGCGATTACCTGGGTATGAGCGAAATGGATGGGGACGAGCTCTGCATCGGCCGCATGTGCGATCCTTCAGTCGATGGGGCTGACATTCGCGGTGATCTGGGCACGGCGGCCGTGTGGGACTGGATATCCGGGCAGGCGTTGGATCGGATCCAAGATGGCGGCCAAGTATTGGTAAACGCCTGGATCCATAGCGCACTGGTGCCAGACCAGCTCCGGGCACTGTTAAACGCAGCAGGAGGGCTTTCACTTATCACCTGCCATCCGGGATTGCTCGATCGTTTCGTCAGAACGTTCGGTATACAGCCAGGACGGAGCTACCTGATCCCATCGCAGTACTCGAATACGGGGGAAATACCTGGCCTCATTCATTTTCCCGAACGCTTCGAGGAGATCGAAGCCGAGCTCATCGCCCGCGACCTGCACGGCGAGTTTTTCCTGGTCGGTGCGGGAGTGGTCGGCAAGGCCTATTGCGATCGAATCAAGAGGCAGGGCGGCATGGCCATAGACGCGGGCAGCATGATGGATGTTTGGATGGGGATCGGCGTCCGCCAATACCACAGTCGCGAATTCCTCGAGAAGTTTCGGCTGGGGGTTGCCGACCCACCCTGGGAGCGGTGACTGGCCGTTAGTCGACAGCACCGCTTCGCACAAACTCTGTGTGAAACCATTACCCGGCAGATATTGACACCCGAAACAGGGGAGGGGTATTGGAATTCCTATCCTTGAAGCCGAACTTCCGGCAGAATTCTTTGCCAGTCTCCTGTCCCGGTTGCGCAAGCCATGAGCGAGCCCGATTTCATCGTCGCCATCCCGGCACGCTACGGCGCCTCCCGCCTGCCGGGCAAGCCGCTGCGACTGATCGCCGGCGAGCCGATGGTTGTGCACGTGGCGCGCCGGGCACTCGCTGCGGGCGCGCGGGAAGTGGTGCTGGCGACCGACGACAAACGAATCGCGGATGCCGTTCGTCTCGCGGGAGTGTCAATTTGCATGACCAGTGCCGACCATGCTTCCGGCACCGACCGCTTGGCCGAATGCGCGAGCCAGCTGCATTGGCCAGATGATCGGATCATCGTGAACCTGCAGGGCGATGAACCTTTCGCACCCGTGGAAGGCATTCGCGCCGTCGCCCGCACGCTTGCAGAAGCGGGCACCGAAATGGCGACTCTGGCCGCACCGATTCACGACTGCGAGATCTTGTTCGATCCCAATGTGGTCAAGGTGGTTCGCGATTGCAATGGGCTGGCCCTGTATTTCAGCCGTGCGCCGATTCCCTGGCAGCGCGATCGCTTCGCCTGCGACCGCACCCGTCCGCCAGCGCCGGGCGCATTGCGCCATATCGGCATTTACGCCTATCGCGCAGGTTTCCTGCGGCGCTTTGCCGGACTGCCCAAGGGCGAACTGGAACGGCTGGAATCGCTGGAGCAACTGCGCGCACTCGAGGCCGGTTGTCGAATCGCGGTCGGCTTGACACCCGTACCGTTCCCCGCCGGTGTTGATACCGAGGAGGATCTCCTGCGGGCGCAGCACCAGGCAGGGATCGCTTCGATCGCCGGGTCGACGCAATGAAGCTGGTCATGACTTTGCTGGTCAGGGACGAGCAGGACATCATCCGCGCCAATATCGATTACCACCTGCGGCAAGGCGTCGACTTCTTCCTCGCCACGGACAACAGGTCGATCGATGCCACAACGGACATCCTCAGGCAATACGAGTCTCGGGGCGTGCTCCGGTACATCTTCGAGGGCAGCGATGACTACAACCAGCATGCCTGGGTGACCCGGATGGCCAGGTTGGCGAACATCGATCACGGCGCGGATTGGGTTATCAACAATGACGCCGACGAATTCTGGTGGCCGTTGTCCGGCACGCTCAAGGAAACCTTCGCGCGGGTACCCCCAGAGATGAATATCGTCCAGGCCGATCGTCACAACTTCGTCGCGGTTCCCGAGTCCGGCCAGCCTTTCTGGTCACGGATGGTCTACCGGGAGAAACAGTCGCTGAATCCGCTCGGCAAGCCGTTGCCGTCCAAAGTGGCCCACCGTGGCAACGCTTCCGTCACGGTTGACCAGGGGAATCACGGTGTGCAGGGGCTGGACGACCCCCGAACGATAGAGGGATTGATCGAGATCCTTCACTATCCTGTCCGTAGTTACCAACAGATCGTCAACAAGATCGCAAAGGGCGGAGCCGCCTACGGGAGAAACCAGGAACTGCCGGAATCGATTGGCCTCACCTGGCGGACGTTGTTCGAAGATCTGCAGCGCAAGGGCAATCTGAACGACTATTTCGAAGGCAATTTCTACGACGAAGACAGGCTCGCCGAGAAAGTCGCAGCGGGTGAATTGCTCCTGGACGACCGCATTGCCCAATACCTTTACCGGGACTGGCTGCCTGACGCGGCCCAGCGGCCAAGCGCATGAATCCGACAGCTCATACCATGGGTTCGCGGCTCCGCGCCGCGTATTCGCGCTGGCGCCATCCGGCCTGTGAGGTTTTGGTCTGCATCTATACTTGCGCGGCGGATGAAGAATTGCTCAAGCAATTCCATGAATCCGAATTGGGGCAGTTCCTGAGTCGTTGGCCGGGGGCGCGGCTACTCGAGGTCTATGCGGACGGGTCGCTGCCGCGCACCCGCCTGGTTGGCAATCGCCTGACGATTCGCGCCAACGAGAGTTACGGCGAACTCAGCGTCAAGACTCACCGGATGATAGAACATTGCGTGCGGCATTTTCGTTTCCACCGCCTGCTGAAGATCGACGTAGCGAACGTGAAGACGCACCTTGACGACCCGAGATACAGTGGTCGAAAGCCGGTCAACCTGGCGGCGATGATCGAGTACCTGCGCAGTTCGGACGCGAACAACGACTACGACGGCTTCCTCATGCACGCCAGTCAAAGACGCGAGGATGTCGAAACGTGGGCTACCAGGAAAGGTGCAACCGTCGATTTGGCGCGTGTCTTCGGCGACAGGCCAATACCGCCATATTTTGGCGGACTTTGCTATTTTCTTAGCCGCCGATTCGCGAACTACGTGGCCGAAAATGGCGCCAGCGTCGCCGATAGCCATGCGCGCTACCTTGTCGGGTCTGAGGATGTGATGATTGGGCGTCTGTTCCTTGATTTCAAAGATGCGTCGTGACTGGGAAGCCCGAACCAGGGCACACGCATCGTTGACGTGCTTGCTGACCCCGGCGTTCCGGCGCCGGGCAGGATCGGGGAGGGCTGCCTCGTCGCCAGCGCCCAAGAGCGTTACGAGACCCTGAGCGTGAAGACCCATCGCATGATCCGGACCGCCGTGGAGCAGGCCAGTTTCGACGCCTTGCTCAAGATTGACGTTACGACCGTGATGACGCAAATGGATGGGCCGGAGTACGCGGACCGGGCAGCGATCGACCCCGTGTTTCAGGCCTTCACGGCGCGGGACGCGGAGTGCGCGCGCCCAACGCCGTTGTGGACACGGTAGGCTATCTCTACCATCATTGCCGCCAGCAATCCGTCACCCATCAGTCCTTTCCCATCGTCCTCACCGCGCACGTCCGAAAGTGTGCGGCCCACGGAGCATCAACATGACTGCAAACGGCGATGAAGCGCTGATCCTGATGTACCACCGCATCGTCGAGACGGACATGGACCCCTGGGGGATGTGCGTCGGGCCGCGTCATTTCTCCGAGCAGCTCGAGGCGATCCGGACCCTTGGCACGCCGCTTGGCCTGGTCGACTATGTGCGCGGGCGGGAGCAGGGCGAACTGCCCCCGCGTCCGATCGTGCTCACCTTCGACGACGGCTACCTGGACAACCTCGACCAGGCGCTACCCCTGCTGGCGCGGCACGCGGTACCAGCTACGGTCTTCATCACGACTGGCAACATCGGCTCCGAGGAGGAGTTCTGGTGGGACTGGCTGGAGACGATGCTGCTGCGCCCTGCCCAGTTGCCTGAGCGGCTGGTGTTGGCGCTCCCGACCGGCGAGGCAAGCTGGGAATTGGGTGAGGCTGCACGGTACGACGAGGCACAGCGCGCGGGCGATCGCTGGACCAATGCCTGGCAGGCGACTCCCGGCTCGCGACTGGGCCTGTTCTACGATGTGTGGAAGCACTTGTGGCCGCTGGACCCGACGCCGCGGCGAGCTGCGATGCATGTGCTGGCCGACTGGTCAGGAGTGCTTTCGCCGCCAGCGCAACCCAGGCGCACGATGACTGCCGACGAGATCGGCAGGCTGGCGGCCAGCGAATGGATCACGATCGGGGCGCACACCGTTGCCCATCCGCCACTGCCGGCGCATCCGGTCGAAGTGCAGGCGCGTGAAATTCTTGAAAGCCAGCGCGTGCTGCGTGACATCACAGGCAGTGCGATCACTACCTTCGCCTATCCGCATGGCGAATACTCGGACGCGACCATCGACCTGCTCCAGGCCGGTGGCTTCGAGTGCGCCGTCACGGTGGAGCAAAAACTGTCGCGGCCGTCCACGGACGCAATGAAGCTGCCGCGCTTTGGCGTCAAGGATGTCGGCGGGGATGTGTTTCTCGCCAAGTTTGCGCCGCTGTTTGCGGCGGCGCGTGGCGTCGCGGCGTGAATCCGCTGCGGCCGTGAGCGCGGCCCACGGGGGCGATGAGGCACCGGCCGAGGGCCTGGTCAGCGCGATCATCATTTTCCTCGATGCCGAGCGCTTCCTGGCCGAGGCGATCGACAGCGTGCTGGCCCAGACCCATGCGCAGATCGAGCTGTTGCTTGTGGACGACGGCTCACAGGATGGCAGTGCGGGGATCGCCAGCGGCTACGCGTCCAGCCGACCCGACCAGGTCAAACTGCTTCGCCACCCGGGCGGCGCCAATCTGGGGATGAGCGCCTCGAGTAACCTCGGCTTGCGGCACGCGCGAGGGGAATTCGTCGCCTTCCTGGACGCGGATGACACGTGGCTTGCCGGCAAGTCGGCCGCTCAGGTTGCCATCCTGCGCGAGGGACCGGAACTCGGCGCCGTGTACGGGCGCACCCAGATCTGGCACAGCTGGGACGCCGCTGCGACGACCGCCGATTTTTTCTATCCGCTCGGCGTAGAGCCCGACCGGACCCACCCGCCGCCTGTGTTGTTCTCCAATTTGCTGGAGAACCGGTTCCAATCGCCAACTACCTGCAATGCGATGGTCCGCACGGCGGTTGCGCGCGCATTGGGCGGGTTTGAAGACCGGTTTCGCGCCATGTACGAGGATCAGGCCTTCTTCGCCAAGCTGTTGCTCGCATCTTCCGTGCATGTATCCAGCGCGTACTGGGCGCGCTACCGACAGCACTCTGGCAACAGCGGCAACCACTACGATCCGGCGCATTACTTCAGTGACCGGCAACCACTATTGCGCTTCGTGCGCGAGTACGCGCAATCTCGGACCGGATTGCTCGACGCCCGCGCGCGGTCGGTGCTCGTGCGCGAGGCATGGAAGGCGGAGCATCCCGCACTCGCCTTGCGTTGGCAGCGCTGCCGGGGCTGGTGGCAACGCACCCGCCGCGCACTCGAGATGCGCTTTCGGCCCGGCTAAGGACTATATCGGAAGGCGGTGCAGGCGGCCGGGGTCGGGCAGTTCCAGGTCCGTCTCCGAAAGGCCAAGCCGATTGCCATGCCAGCCCCGGTCCAGATCGCCCTGCGCGAAGACGCGGCCTGCGTATTTTTCGATCGCCTGTCTCTGCGACAGCACGATGCAGTGGCGCAGCACGAAAGCCTCCGGAAACAGGCGCAATCCCCCGCCGGCCAGCACGTGGCCGCCGGACGACATGTTTTCCAGGTCATCATCGCGCCGCCTGGCACGCATCAGCCGGTCGGCTGAAGGGGCGAAAGAGTAATAACCAAGGGTCAGGCGCACGTCGGAGGGAGGATGTTCGCCCGGCTCCGGCAGGAAGACGAACTCCTCGAACCCCAGTCGCCGGGCCAAGGCAGGTGTTCGATCGCGACCACGCCGCGCCCCGGGTGACGTTTGCAGATGTCCAGGCTGCCGTCGGTGGATCCGTGGTCGATGACCGCCACGTCGATGCCGTCGTCAATTAATTGCGCGAGCGCCGTCCTTCCCCTGCAAGCGATGCATCCCGGACTCCTCCGCCTGCGCAGCACCCCTGGGTGGAGGGCCACGCCAATCCGCGCGAATCGCGCGATTCCGGAATAATGCACCCCCCTTGCCCCCGCAGTCACCCCGCGGCTTCGATGGACCCGAATTTATCCGCGCCGACTTGCGGCAGCAGGAAATCACAGGGTCATTACACTAGGCAGCATGACCGGACCCATGCGCGAAATCAGCGACATCACGACCAGTACGCTCAGCGAGGAGATCCTGACGTCCACGCAGCCATTGCTGCTGCGTGGTCTGGTCGCAGATTGGCCACTGGTGCAGGCTGGGTTGCAATCGGCGCAGGCGGCGTCCAGCTACCTGCTTCGCTTCTACGGTGGCGCGCCGATGATCACCAAGCTGGCCGCGCCCGACACCGGCGGCCGCTATTTCTACAACCAGGACATGACCGGATTCAATTTCCGCAATGACCACTACCGGTTGTACGAAGTGCTGGCTGCCATCGAAAAACATGCCAGCGAAGCCGTGCCGCCCGCGATCTATGTTGGCGCGACGGCCGTGGATACCTGGTTGCCTGGACTGCGCGCTGAAAACGACCTGGCGCTTGGCGAGCGCCAGCCCCTGGTAAGCATCTGGATCGGCAACCGCAGCCGCATTGCCGCGCACCATGATGTGCCCGACAACATCGCCTGCGTGGCGGTGGGCCATCGCAGGTTCACGGTATTTCCGCCGCAGCAGGTCGAGAACCTGTACATCGGCCCGCTGGATTTCAATCCGGCAGGCCAAGCGGTGAGCCTGGTGGATTTTGCAAACCCGGACTTCAACCAGCATCCGCGCTTCGCCGAAGCGCTCAACCATGCCCAGATTGCCGAGCTTGGTCCCGGCGATGCGATCTTCATTCCCAGCCTGTGGTGGCACCACGTCGAGGCGCTGGACAATTTCAACGTGCTGGTCAATTACTGGTGGCGCAAGTCGCCCGATTACCTTGGTTCACCGACCGTCGCCTTGATGCACGGCATCCTGAGCCTGCGCGACCTGCCGCCGGAACAGCGCGAGGCCTGGCACGCGATGTTTCGTCACTACGTGTTCGAAGCCAATGAGCAAACGGCCGCGCACATTCCGCCCGACGCACGCAGCGCGCTGGCGCCACTCGATGCCGACGGGGCGCAAGCCTTGCTCGCGCAGATTGTCAAACGACTTGGACGCTAGCTGGAAAGCCCGCGCTTTGCACAAGGCGGTCAATGGCCGCATCTTGAGGGGGCGGCTGGATCGGGTCTAGCCAGGCAATGCCAGCGCACGCTCCAGCAAAGCCATGCCTTCATGCAGGACGGCGTCGGAAATGGTCAGCGGAAACAGCAGGCGAATCGCCTCGCCCTGGCTGCCGCAGCCAAGTACGATCAGGCCCAGCGCCTGCGCCTGCTTGACCACCGCCTGGGTGGCGGGCGGATCCAGTTCGTCGCCGTCGGCCGCCTTGAGCAGGTCGAAGGCAATCATCGAACCCAGGGCGCGGACATGGCCGATCGGTCGCAAGTCACGGCGACTGGACCATTCGAGCAACTGCGCGACCACGCGCTCGCCCAATGCGCTGGCGCGTGCGCACAGCTGTTCGTCCTCGATCACATCCAGCACCGCCAGCGCGGCTGCGCAGCCAACTGGCGAGCCGGCGTAGGTGCCGCCCAAGCCACCCGGCTCGACCGCGTCCATCAGCGCGGCGCGGCCAATCACGCCGGCCAGCGGGAAACCACCGCCAAGCGACTTGGCCACCGTCACCAGGTCCGGCTGTACGCCCGAAGACTCGATGCCGAACATGTGGCCGGTGCGCGCGAAACCTGACTGCACTTCGTCCACGATCAGCACGATGCCGTACTTGTCGCAGATCTCGCGCAAGGCCTTCAGCAAATCCGGTGGCGCGACGAAGAAGCCGCCCTCACCCTGCACCGGTTCAATGATGATCGCCGCGACTTCCTCGGCGGCGACATCGGCTTTGAACAGCATATGCAATGCCGCCAGGCTGTCGTCCACGCTGACGCCGGCATGGGCGATCGGGAAGGGCAGGTGGTAGACGCCGCCGGGCAGCGGGCCGAAGCCGCGCTTGTACGGAAGCGTCTTGCCGGTCAGGGACATGGCCATGAAGCTGCGGCCATGGAAGGCACCGGTGAAGGCGATGACGGCCGAACGCCGGGTCGCGACACGGGCGATCTTGACCGCGTTTTCAACCGCTTCAGCACCGGTCGAAAACAGGATCGTCTTGGCCGGCCCGTCGAAGGGCGCCAAGGCATTCAAGCGCTCGGCCAATACCACGTAGGGTTCGTAGGCTGAGACCTGGAACGCGGTGTGTGTGTACTTGTCCAGTTGCGCATGCGCGGCAGCGATCACCCGGGGATGTCGGTGGCCGACATTGAGCACCGCGATGCCGGCGGCGAAGTCGATGAAGCGCCGGCCTTCGACGTCCCACAGTTCCGAATTCTCGGCGCGTTCGGCAAACACGGTCATCGCGGTGGCGACACCACGGGGGACGGCGGCAGCGCGCCGTTGCAGCAGATCGTTATTGGTGGCCATGGCCGAGTCCTGGAAAATGATCAGCCTGCGGGCAGGCACAGCGACATCATAGGGCCAGCCCCCATTAGCTGGACGAAGCCCCTGGACATCTCCACCATCGCGCCGCTGCAGATTGGTTACGTTGAGGCTTCGGCAGCCGACTTTTGTCCAAGTTTTCGCCATGTCCACTATTTATGGACAAAGCTATTATCCGGACAGATGCGCTAACTAACTGAAAAGAATAGCTAAATTTCCCGCTTGAAATCAACATGTCCAATATTGACATCTGTCCAATAATGATGGACAAATACATATTATGGACATGAACCGGGAAAACATCGTGCTCGCCCGAGCCCTGGCGGCTTTGGAGCGCTTGGGAATTCAGGGTATGCCTCTGGCGCAGGACCTGCCCGGAGCGGGCGCCGACGCCCGGCTGCGGCTGCGCTTCGGGGGCGCCGAAGTCGAGTATCTGGTGGAGATAAAGCGCCAGCTGCATCCGGCTACGCTGGGGGCCGCCCTGGCCCAACTCGCGCGCTACCCCGACCGGCGCCTGCTGGTAACCGAGTACATGACCCCGCCCATGGCCGAGCAGCTGCGCGAGCAGGGCGTGGAGTTCATCGACACGGCCGGCAACGCCTGGCTCGACCAGCCTCCCCTTCTGGTATGGGTGAAGGGCCAGCGCCCACCAGGCCTGCCAGCGCAGACCCACCGCCAGGGGCGCGCCTTCCAGAACACGGGCCTGCAAGTGATGTTCGTACTGCTATGCCGGCCGGAGGCGGCGAACTTGCCCTATCGGGAGATCGCCACACTCGCTGGGGTCGCGCACGGAACCGTGGGCTGGGTGATGCCTGAGCTGATCAAGCTGGGCTACCTGGTGGAGATCAACAAGAAACGCCGCGTGGTCAACGGCGAACGCATGCTCAAACAATGGGTGGATGCCTACCTGCAGCGGATGCGGCCGAAGTTGCTGCTGGGGCGATACGCAGCGAAGTTGCTGGACTGGACCAACCAGTTGGCAGTGGACAAGTACGACCTGAAGTGGGGAGGGGAGGTGGCGGCATTTCAAATCACCCGCTTCATGAATGCAGGCGCTGTGACGTTCTACGGAGATAAGGTGCCGACACAGTTGCTGATCGACCTGAAACTACGCCCCGACCCCGAGGGCAATGTGGAAATCCTCAAGCGCTTCTGGGCATTCGACGATGCCCGACCCGGCCTGGTGCCTGACATTCTGATTTATGCCGACCTGCTGGCCACCGGTGACGCCCGCTGCCTGGAGGCGGCACAGCAACTTTACGGTGGCATCCTTGCTCGACTTGAGTAATCGCCGCGAGCTCGCCGACCTGGCCCAACTGGTGGCGGCGATTCGCCTCGCGTCGCCGACGCGGGAGCTGCTCCTGGTTGGGGCGACAGCGCGCGACATCCATCTGTGGTACCAGCACAAGATCGTGATCGAGCGCGCCACCTTCGATATGGACTTTGCCATTGCAGTTGGCGACTGGCCTGAATACCTCGATCTGCGGCAGCAGCTGATCGACTCCGGCGCCTTCTCCGACGAGCAGGGCACGCTGCATCGGTTGATATTGAAACCGGCGATCAAGCTTGATCTGATTCCTTTTGGTGGCGTGGAGCGGGAAGATCGGACGATCGCGTGGCCACCCAACCAGGACGAGGTGATGTCCTTGATTGGCTACCGTGAAGCGATGCTTGACTCGGTGCCGGTGCTGCTTCCGGACAATCAGAAGATCAACGTGGTGACCCTGCCCGCGCTGGCCTTGCTCAAGCTGTTCGCTTGGCAGGATCGGCGAAGGCGCAGCCCCGGCAAGGACGCCCAAGATCTCGCCTCTGTCCTTTACCACTATCTCGAAGCAGGAAACGAGGATCGGCTCTATACCCAATTCACCCACTTGTTTGACTCGCCCGATTACGACTACCTCGCGGCCGGAGCCTGGATGTTGGGGGCCGACATGCGCTTGTTGTTGGACGATGATGGTGAGGGTCTTGCAATGCATGCGGCCATGAAGCTACTGGAGCCGCAAGTGGATCCCGATGGTCGTCTGCATTTGGCTACGGACATGGGACCGATTAAGGCGGCACAGTCGCTGAAGCTTCTCTCGGCAATGCTGGCGGGACTGGCCGGGAGGACGTCGCCATGGCGATAGGCTCCGATGCCACTCGCCGCGTTCTGAAAGGGGCGGTCTAGCTGGCGCGCTTTGGCGCTGGCCCGGTCGAGCGCCGCATCTGCAAGGTATAGGGCACCCGCAGCAAACCTCCGGATCCGGGATTCTGCACTTCATTCAAGAGGGCGAGTGTGGCCAGGCGACCCATCTCGTGGGTAGGTTGGTGCACGGTGGTCAGTGGCGGAAAGATGTTGAGCGACAGCGGCGTGTCGTCGAAGCCGCAGATTGAAATATCCTCGGGCACACGCATCTGGCGATCCAGCGCAACCCGGATGACGCCGGCGGCCATGTCGTCGTTGGCTGCGAATACGGCGCTGGGCGGACGCTTCAGCGCGAGCAGGCGCTCAGCCGCGTGCATGCCCGACTCGAAGGTGAATTCGCCCTGCACCACCAGGCTCGGGTCGAGCTTGATGCCGGCATGTTCCAGGCCCTGCTTGTAACCAGTCAGCCGCCAGGCACTGGCGCCATGGGCCGGGGGGCCGACGATATGCGCGATGCGCTTGTGCCCCAGCGAAGCCAGGTGCACGACCATGTCGAACGCGGCCTGGGTTTCATCCATGGCCACGCACACGCCGCGCTTCTGCACTTTTGGCGAGATGCTGGCGAAGGGGATGTCCAACTCCGCCAAGCGCTTGAGCAGGCTCGGTGAGTCGGTGATCGGCGGCGTCAGGATCAGGCCATCCGGGCGCGAGCGCGCGATCACGGCTTCAACGCCAGCCAGCAGCTTCGGGCCGTCCGGCTCCAGCGGGCAGAGCAGCATGTTGTAGTGTTGGGTTTGGCACCCTTCGAGCACGCCACCCATCACTTCCATCAGATAGTTGGCGGAAGGATTGTTGTAGATCAGCGCGACCAGGTAACTCTTGTTGCCTGCCAAGCTGCGCGCGGAATGGTTGGGAATATATTTGAGCCGATCCACGGCGCGCATCACTTCGGCGCGCGTGTCCTCGCGAACATTGGGCTCCCGGTTTAGGACGCGGGACACAGTCTTCATGGATACGCCGGCGGCTTCGGCCACGTCTTCGATTCGCACCCTCGATGCCATGTCCGCCCCCTGACAACGCTGTCTGTTCGGCGTGGAGTATAGCCCCGGTGCTGCCGCGCGGAAGCACGGGACGAGCGCACGCTGCCGCCCTGGCCATGCTGCGCCGCCGCAATTGTCTGGCGCAATGACAGCGCTATCAATAGACCAGGATTTGTCACAGAATGCCCCCCAACGTGAACCCGGAGGGGAGATTCGCCATGGAGTCTGTTTCGAGCAACGCCAGCGCCGTGGACACGGCGGCATCGGCCCACGACCACACCCGATCGCTGGTCATCGTGACCATGCTGTTTTTCATGTGGGGTTTGCTGACCTCCCTAAACGACGTGCTGATTCCCCACCTGAAGGCGATCTACACGCTCAACTACGTGCAGGCGATGCTGGTGCAGTTCTGCTTCTTCGGCGCCTATTTCATTGTCTCGCTTCCTGCTGGCGTGCTGATCAAACGAATCGGCTACCAGAACGGTGCGGTGGCCGGCCTGGTCATCGCCGCCATCGGTTGCGCGATGTTTTATCCAGCCGCGCAAAGCGGCTACGGGCTGTTCCTGGCCGGCTTTTTCGTGCTGGCCTCCGGCATCACCATCCTGCAGGTCGCGGCCAATCCCTATGTGACCGTGCTCGGTCCGCCCAAGACTGCGTCCAGCCGCCTGACCCTGACCCAGGCCTTCAATTCCCTGGGCACGACAGTGGGTCCGTTGTTCGGCGGCATCCTGATCCTGGCAGCCGCCGCACCGGCGGTGATGTCGGTTCCGGCAGGCGCGATGAGCGCCGCCGAGCAAGCCGCCTATCGCGCCAGCGAAGCGGCCAGCGTGCAGGTGCCGTACCTGATCCTGGCCGGCCTGCTGCTGACCCTGGCCATTGTCTTTGCCTTCGCCAAGCTGCCGCGCATCACCCATGCCGATGACGCCTTCACCCACGGCAGCGAGAACGTGAACCGCTCGATCTTCCACCATCGCAACTTGGTACTGGGTGCAATCGCGATCTTCCTGTACGTGGGTGCCGAGGTGAGCATCGGCAGCTTCCTGATCAACTTCCTGGGCGAGAAGAACATCGCCGGCATGCCGCCGGCCGAGGCAGCCAAGTACGTCAGCTATTACTGGGGCCTGGCGATGGTCGGCCGTTTCATCGGCTTCGCGGTGATGCGCCATGTCAGTCCGGGCAAGACCCTGGCCTTCAATTCCGCCTGTGCGGCAGGACTGATCCTGGCCACGATCCTGGGCGACGGCCGCATGGCCATGTACACTATCCTGGGCGTGGGCCTGTTCAACTCGATCATGTTCCCGACTATTTTCAGCATGGCCTTGCACCGCCTGGGCAAGTTCACCGGCCAGGGTTCGGGTCTGTTGTGCATGGCCATTGTCGGCGGCGCCATCGTGCCCTTCGTGCAGGGCTTCTTCGCCGACCGAATTGGCATCCATATGTCGTTCTATGTGCCGATGGCCTGCTATGCCTTCATCCTGTTTTTCGGCATGAAGTACGCCCGTCTTTACCACCACGCCTGATCCGGCTTATTCCTGAGCGGTCAGTCTTTCGCGGCCTGCATCGCCAGTGCGGTAGCGCCGAGCAGTCCGGCCTGCGGGTGCAGCACCGCCATGACCGGCACCCGCGCCATCGCGTCGGAGAATCGACCCTTGGCCTCGAAGCGCCGACGGAAACCCGGGCCCTGCAGCTCACGCAGCAGCTTGGGCACCAGACCGCCGGTGAGGAAGACCCCGTCCCAGCTGCCCAGGGTCAGCACCAGGTCGCCGGCGATATTGCCGAACACTTCGCAGAAGATTTCCACCGCGCGTATGCAAGTCGGGTCGCCCGCGCGGGCACCGGCAGTGATGTCCCGGGGCTCGGTCGCGGCCGGGTTGGCATCCCCCGCCAGGCAACAAAGTGCCCAGTGGATATTGCACAGGCCGCGGCCGCTGAGCAGGCGCTCGTTGGACACCCGCCCGAATTGGTCCGACAGCAGTTTCCAGATATCGGCTTCTTGCTCGGTGCCGGCGGCAAAGCTGACATGCCCACCTTCAGTTTCGAGCGGAAAGATCCGGCCCCCGCGAATCAGCAGGGCGCTTACGCCCAGGCCCGTGCCCGGACCGATCACGGCGTAGCTGCGTTCCTCGCCGCCCAGCGGCGGTGGCGGCACCTTGCCGATCAGGGCGAGGTCCGCACCGCAGAGCAGGGTCGCCGCCATGGCCTGGGCGGTGAAGTCGTTGACCAATTGCACCGACTCGGCGTCCAAGCTCAAGGCGAGGGCGGTGTCGGGGCGGGAGATCAGCCACGGATGGTTGGTAATGCGCGCAATGTCGCCATCCACCCGGCCGGCGACGGCGAACACCGCGCGATCAAGGGTACCGGGCAAGGGCGCAACGTTGTGCAGGTAATGCTGCGCTGCTGCAACCAGCGACGGGAAGTCAGCGACATCCAGGTGATGCACGCTGTCCATCACCAGGGGCGCGGCGCGGCCGCCATCGGCGAGGGCGAAACGCGCGTGGGTGCCGCCGATGTCGGCGACCAGGGCCAGTGCCGGGTTCATGGTGCTGCGCAGCCCCTCCCAGGATCATGCGGAGGCTGAGTAAGCACGATAATTGACAACGCTGTCAACACCGGCGCAATAATCGACGCACCAGGGTGGCACGAACCAGTCGTCAGGTTCACGGCATCCAGGCCCATTGGGAGGTGGCATGCATTCGCTCAAGACAAGCTCGCGGCTTGGCCGCATCCAGTTCGCGCGCGTCGGCGTCTTGTTCGTCGCCGTTGCCTTGTGCCTGGGCTGCCAGCTCGCGGCGGCGCAAAGAACATCGGCCACGGCCGAAACCGAATCGCCCTCGCTCGCCCATCCCGAACTCTGGCCCGGGCAGCGCTCGCCGATCGCTCGCGACGAGGCCCTGGAAGCGCGCGTGCAGACGCTGCTCAAGACCCTCACCGTGGAAGAGAAGGTCGGCCAGATCGTGCAAGGTGACCTCGGCAGCGTGACGCCCGACGATGTGCGCAAGTACCGGTTGGGCTCGGTGCTGGCAGGCGGTAATTCCGACCCGGGTGGCAAGTACAACTCCGGCGGTGCCGAGTGGCTGGCCCTGGCCGACCAGTTTTATGAAGCGTCGATGGACACCAGCGGCGGCGGCAAGGCCATTCCGGTATTGCTCGGCATTGATGCCGTGCATGGCCACAACAATGTGCTCGGTGCCACCCTGTTTCCACACAACATCGCGCTGGGTGCAACCAACGATCCAGCGCTGATCAAGCGCATCGCCCAGGCTACTGCGGCCGAGCTGCGCAGCACCGGTTTCGAATGGACTTTTGCGCCCACGGTAACGGTGCCACGCGACGATCGCTGGGGCCGCACCTACGAGGGCTATTCGGAAAACCCCGAGCTCGTCTCGCGCTACGCCTCGGCGGTGGTGGAAGGTTTGCAGGGACAAGTCGGCCAGTCCGGCTTCCTGGATGCGACCCATGTGCTGGCGTCGAGCAAACATTTCATCGGCGACGGCGGCACCTTTGAAGGCAAGGACAAGGGCGACACCCGCGTCAGCGAGGCGGAGCTGCGCGATATCCACGGCGCGGGCCACATCGCGGCCTTGCGCGCCGGCACGCAGACGGTGATGGCGTCGTTCTCGGGCTGGAATGGCCAGAAGATGCATGGCAACCAGAGCCTGCTGACCGGCGTGCTCAAGCAGCGCCTTGGCTTCGACGGTTTCGTTGTCGGCGACTGGAACGGCCATGGCGAGGTCGCGGGCTGCACCAATGACAGCTGCGCCGCGGCCATCAATGCGGGTCTTGACATGTTCATGGCGCCGGATACTTGGCGCGCGGTCTATACCAACACCGTGGCGCAAGTGAAGTCGGGCGAGATTCCGATGGCGCGCTTGGACGATGCCGTGACCCGCATCCTGCGGGTGAAGATGCGCCTGGGCCTGTTCGAAGCAGGGGCGCCGTCCAAGCGCGCGTTGGGCGGACAGTTCGAGCGTCTCGGCAGCGCCGAGCATCGCGCGCTGGCTCGCGAGGCGGTTCGTGAATCGCTGGTACTGCTCAAGAATGAGCGGCAGTTGCTGCCCCTTGATCCGCATACAAAGGTGCTGGTCGCCGGTGATGGCGCTGACGATGTCGGCAAGCAGGCCGGCGGCTGGACGCTGAGCTGGCAAGGCACCGGCAACAAGCCGAGTGATTTCCCCGGCGCCACCTCGATCTGGACCGGCATTCGCGCCGCTACGGCGGCGGCGGGCGGCAAGGCCGAACTGGCCGTTGACGGCGCCTGGCGCAGCAAGCCCGACGTGGCCATCGTGGTGTTCGGCGAGAACCACTATGCCGAGTTCATCGGCGACGTCCCCAACCTGGCCTTCCAGCCCGGCAAGGAGCGCGACCTGGCCCTGCTGCGCAAGCTAAAGGCCCAGGGCATTCCGGTGGTGGCCGTGTTCCTTTCCGGACGGCCGCTGTGGATGAACCGCGAGATCAATGCTGCCGACGCCTTCGTTGCCGCTTGGCTTCCGGGTTCGGAAGGTGCGGGTGTGGCCGATGTGTTGTTCAAGCAGGCGGACGGCAAGGTCGCGCACGACTTCCTGGGCAGGCTGTCTTTTTCCTGGCCGGCAAATGCGAACCAAGGCCCGCTCAATATCGGGCAACCCGACTACCAGCCGCAATTCGCTTTCGGCTATGGCCTGAGTTACGCCAAGCCCGCTTCGATCGCGACGCTGCCGGAAGTTTCTGGCCTGCGCCATGACGACGGCGAGCCGGGCGTCTATTTCGCCGCGGGCGTGCTCGCGCCGGGCGCCAGTTGGATGCTCGCCGGCGGCGACGGTGCCGGCCACGAGCTCGGCTCCCTGCCCAGCGGCACATTGGTGAAGGGCCTGAATGTCAGTGCTGCCGACCATCTTGCGCAGGAAGACGCGCGCCGCCTGCAATGGCAGGGCGGGCAACCGGCAAGTATCTGGATGCAGCTTGACGCTGCGCAGGACCTGAGCCGCGAAAGCAATTCGGGCGCCTCGCTGGTCTTCACACTCAAGCTCAATGCCGCCGCTGCGGGCAGAGTGCAGCTTGCGCTGGGCTGCGGCCCGGCCTGTGTTGGCCGCGTTGCCCTGGACAAGACCCTGCCTGAACTGCCCACCGGAAAGTGGGTGCGGGTTGGCGTGCCGCTGGTCTGCTTTGGAAAGGCCGGGGCCGATCTGACCCGCATTGACCGCGTGTTCGAGCTCTCCACAGCGACAGCGCTGGATTTTTCAGTGTCCCGCGTGGCCCTTGAAACTGGGTCCGACCACCAGGTGGATTGCAGCAAACCCTGATTTACGCTGCACGTGCAGCACGTTTTTCGTTAACCGCGCCTTGTAAAAAATTTGTTTCGCCATTGTTGACAACGCTGTCATTTAGGCGTCGAATAAGCCACGGGTATGACGCGGGGTATAGGCGTCCGCCGTCACACCACATCAGTTCCACATTGAATTCCTGGGAGGGAGAGTCCATGAACCAACTGCACGCATTTCCGAAGCAGCGAATCCTCACCGTTGCTTTGTTGATGGCCCTCGCCAGCCCCGCGTTCGCGCAGGAAGCAAGCCTGACGCCCGAAGCAACCGCTGCCACCGATAGCGACAGCGCAGCCAAGAAGGCCGCCGACAAGGAAGCCGCCGACAAGAAAGTCGCTGAAGAAAAGGCGGCGGCAGGCGAACTGGAAACCGTGGTAGTCAAGGGCATCCGCTTCTCGATCGAAACCTCGGTCGCAAGCAAGCGCAATTCAAACTCCATCATCGAAGCCGTGTCGGCCGAAGACATTGGCAAGCTGCCCGACGCGAGCGTCGCCGAGTCGCTGGCTCGCCTGCCCGGCCTGACCGGTCAGCGCGGCACCGATGGCCGGGTCAACGTCATCTCGATCCGCGGCCTGTCCCCGGCGTTTTCCGGCGCGTTGTTGAATGGACGCGAGATCGTCAGCTCCAACGACGGCCGCGCAGTGGAATACGACCAGTTCCCGTCGGAACTGATCGGTTCGGCAATCGTCTATAAAACGCCCAATGCGGCGCTGCTTGGCCAAGGCCTGTCTGGCACCGTCGACCTGATTGCACGCAAGCCGCTTGACACACGCGGCCGCCAGGTGGCCTTGAACCTGCGCGTTGAAGACAACTCCAACGGCACCCAGGTGCCCGGCGTGGCCAGCCCGATCGGCAAACGCTTCAGTGTGTCTTATGTCAACCAGTTCGCCGACAACACCATCGGCCTGGCGATCGGTTTTGCCCATCTCGAATCGACCTCGCAGCTCAAGCTCACCGAACTTGACCAGTACGGCGACTACACGCCCTACGGCCTCCCGGTCGCGGGAACTGTGCCATCGCTGTACCAGGCGCCTTCGGTCAGCTGGGGACCGCAGAGTCAAGCCCTGCTGCCGCTGTTCTGGACCGGTTCGCAGTCCACCAAGAAAAACACTCGTGATGGCCTGATGGTCGTGGTTGAATTCCAGCCCAACGACGACGTGCACAGCCAGCTCGACCTGTACTACTCAAAGTTCGACACGCACGAAGTCGGCGGCAAGCTGACCTCCAACATGTTTGCCAGCTGGGGCCAGTTCTTCGGCTTGGGCGTGCTGAACACCTTGTCGGATATCGAAACCACCCAAGTGGGCCAGAACACCTACGCCACCAGCGGCACGGCCAGCGCCCTGCCGACCACCACCACCAACTCCGATACGCGTCGCAAGGACACCATCTGGGCAGTGGGCTGGAACACAACCTGGAAAATGGGCGACGAATGGACCGGCATCGTCGATGCCAGCTTGTCGCGCGACGTGCGTGACGAGAAGTACCAGGAGGTTTACGCCGGCCCCTGGGACAACAACACCAACAACTGGGCCTATGGTCCGTACAGCTGGGATATTCCGGTGGATGGTGGCGACCAGTTCCTCACACCACTCACGCCTGGCTTCCTGTCGAACCCGGCCAACATCCACTTCGGCGATGTGGTCGGCTTCGACTACGTGCCTGGCGAACCACGCTGGACCGGCGTCATCCGCGATCCGCATGTGGAAGACGAGATCAAGACGCTTCGCCTGTCGGTCAACCGCGGATTTGACGGCTTCATCAGCAAATTCACGGCCGGCATCAACTACACGAAGCGCGACAAGAGCGTGGAAAAGAACGAAACCCGCCTGCTGGTGCCGCTCGACGGCAACGGCCAGCCGGTTCGCAACGTTCCGGCGGGCGCAGTGCTGACCCCGCTCGACATGTCCTGGATGGGCGTCGACAGCTTCATCCGCCTGGACGTGCCTTACCTGGTCGCGTCGGGTGCGCTTACCCTCAAGCCCGCCGAGTTGGGCCTGAAGGCCAACGATTCCTTTATCAACGAAAAGATCCTGACCGCGTTCGCGATGGTGGACTTCGACACCCAGCTTGGCAGTGTGCCGATCCGCGGCAACTTCGGTGTACAGGTCGTGCATAGCGACCAGCACGCTGAAGGTTGGGAATACCGCGGCGACAACAACAACGTCGACTTCGACCTGCTGTATCGCAAGCAAGGCGGCGCCAAGTACACCGATCTGCTGCCAAGCCTGAACGTGGTGGCCGAACTGCAGCCCGACTTCATCGCGCGATTGGGCGTCGGCGTGGCTACGGCCCGTCCGCAGATCAACGACATGCGCGCTGGTACCAGCACACCGTTCTTGAACATCACACCGGGGCCGGAACAGGGCCGCTGGTCCACCGCCTACGCCGGCAATCCGGAGCTCAAGCCCTGGAAGGCCGTCGCCTTCGACCTGTCTCTGGAAAAGTACTTCGGCACGCGCAGCTACATTTCCATCGCGGCGTTCCGCAAGAACCTGCTCAGCTACATCACCTATGGCATCAGCGCGGTCGACAACACCGACATTCCCGTTCCTGCCAATTATCCCGGCCCAGCGCCGGTCGAGCAGTTCGGCCCGGTGTTCCAGCCGCTCAATGGCAATGGTGGCCAGATCGAGGGCATCGAAGCGGCGGCGTCGCTGGATGCCGGCTTGTTCAGCGATACGCTGGAAGGCTTCGGCATGGTGGTCAGCGCGTCCAAGCTCAACAGCACCATCCGCGACCAGAAGGTCGACCAGAACAGCAACCTGGTAATCCCAGGATCGAAGACCTCGATCAATGGACTGTCGGGTATCGCCAACAACGTGACTTTCTACTTCGAAAGGAGCGGCTTCTCGGCGCGGTTGAGCCAACGCTATCGTTCCGCGTTCACCGCCACCACGCGCGACATCTTCTTCCG
>JBBRXD010000002.1:0-31437 GCA_038248775.1 Lysobacterales bacterium
AAAACTTCGATGTCCTGTTCATGGCTCCATCCTCTCAAGAGTTGGAGCCTCCGGGAAAGACGGGGCGATTCAAGCACGATCTACGCCATGGCGGCAGCCGGCACGATCCCACCGCCGACACGGATTGGCAAGCGGGCCGTCGGGTGGCCCCAATATGAATTGAAGGCTTACCTGAATGGATTGACGAAGCAGCCAATTTAGCGCGGATCTGAGTGGGTCGGCTCTAGTTGGACAACAACAGGGTTACCTGCTCACACGTATCGCCACGGGCCGGAACGCGGTGGCGGCATCGTCAGGAATTAGGGACCGACGAGTCGACTTTTTAAACACCTCACCCCCACGCGGCGGAGGGGCGTGAGCCTTTACTTGGAGGGACGAGAGCGTCGTCCTTGAGTTCCGGCCGCGCTCGGAGCAGAACTTCCTTATCGTCAGCCTGTTGTCGCGCTGGGCGGGACCGGAGGGAGCTGCTTTCCTTTGCCGAAATTGCCGATGAACTGTCCCCGGAGATCGCTGCTGGCGGACACGACCGCTGCATCATTCCGATCAATCCAGAGAACATCAACCTGGCTGAATCTAGGCGGAGGCAACCCTGTTGCCCAATATGCCATTCTGGATTCCCGAGCCCAGCCCTACTACGAACAACGCTTAGCTGCGTAGGGCGTTCATACTGCACCGCCGGCAGTGTGCACCGGCCGGTTGGGTGCGGCTGAAACGCCTGAGCTGACCGGGAAGGAGTACGATAACGACTAGCGCTTTGGCCCGGGCACAACAGCTGGGGGCGAAGCGCGGGGCTCCCACTAGGGGTAGGGGTCGAAACCGAGACCTGCGTCGAGATTCGGTCTCGTCGCCGGGGAAACGTGAACTTTCCCTAACCATTATGGTTGATTAGTGAGCCCAGGAACGCCACTATACCCGCTAAGAGCAGTCTGCGATCTTGCGAAAGCGAGAAAGGTCGTGTTCTCGAAAAAAGCGGAAAAGGCATACCAAGAGCTAGGGTTCACCAAGGACCAGGCAAAAGAGGTAGTCGCTTGGATCACCGCCGACGAGTTCAGAAAGAGCATTCAGTATGACGATACGCAACCCTTTGACGACTATCTGTGTCCAAGGAAGTGTCCAATCAATGGAGTGGTTCAAGCGATCTACGTGAAGCTTCGTATTCCGACTCCTGCATCTGTGGACTATGTCTACGTCACCTCCTTTCATACTCAGCGCCCCTTGGAAAATGACTAATATTTGCCCCGCCTGCGAATCTGGGAGGCTGCAGCCTCAAGTCTCTGACGAGACGATGCAATATTCTGGCCAGGACTTGTTGGTCACCGGTGTGCAGTTTTCCCGATGCCCGATTTGTGCAGAGGAAGTCGTCCTCCCAGAACAAGCCAAGCGCAACGAAGTTTCCTATGCGGATGCGAAGCGTGAGCACGATGGTCTGCTAGCTTCTCGTGAAATTAGGGCGTGGCGCGGAAGGATGCGCATTTCGCAGCTGGAAGCATCGACCGTACTCGGCGGTGGTGCAAACGCATTCTCAAAGTATGAGCGTGGCGAGACGATGCAGAGTCGCTCCATGGATCTTTTGATACGCGTTTGTGATCGATTCCCCGACGTTATGGCGTTCTTGGCTGATCGAGCTGGATTAGAAGGTCACGGTCACGGGTGGGAAACTCTGTATGTAGAAGGAGAGTCTCTTGATTCTCAGTCACTCAATGTTGCTCGGCTTCGCCGGTCTTGCAGCCAGGCCATTCCGACGTATCGTGTAGCGAACGAAGGTCAATGGCGCGCAGATCCAGAGACTGCATATGGCTATGCGTGACGCATTTGACGCCGCGAAACACTTTTCTCTTCATGACATTGTCTTATGGACAACGTCGCTGCGTAGAGACTCCGACCGTGGAGACGCGCATCTGATAAAGGGCGTCGTCCAAACGATGCGCTCGGTACAGCATGAGCTCTACAGCGCCTCAGTTGAAGGTACAGCTGAGGATGTTGCGTTCCTCCGTACATTGGTGAATCTCGGTCTTCGATCGGTCATTTCAGCTGTCGACGAGCAGCCTGAAATTGTGCTCTTCACGCTGGAAGCGACCTTCGCAGTCGAATACATCGTTGAGAAAGAGCCGCAACCGAAGGACTTTCAGGAGTTTCTCGAATTCAACTGCGTCCACAATGCATGGCCATTTTGGAGGCAACATGTGTTCGACACGCTGAAGCGAGCGTCCTTGCCGGTGCCGATCATCCCGCTCTTCAGCGGAAAGAAGTCAGCGAAGAAGCGGGTAAGAGTGCGTGCGCTGAGTCATCAGCCTGCGCAGGAATAAGCAGTCTCACTGCTTGCAACTCCGCTGTATATTGTTTACCTGCAGTTAGACTCCGGCAGCGCCTAGACAGGCTCGTTTCGGGGCGCCCCCAGAAACCGAATGAAAATTCTGTAAATGGCAAGGAGTGAGACCGTTGACCCAGACTCCGATTCCCCTAGCAGATTTTGTTCAGAAGCTACGCGATTCGCACACGGCGCACATAAAGCTCATGGCTGATGCCCAGGTCACGCAATATGGCGCGGCTTGGGCAACTCAGATGGCGATAGATGCGCTAGTTCTCAGCCATCCCAAACCGGAAGCCCTGAAGGCTAAGCTTTCAGCCATGCGCGATCAGATGATCGAGCTCGCAAAGCCTTGTGCAGATCCAGGTGCCGTCATGTACAAGGCAGAGCAAGATATAGAGCGCTTCTTGGCCGTCGTCGAGGCTGCGATCAGAGACCGGGATTAAGTCGGCGTTGATCCCCTCCAATGGTTCCAGCGATTCGTGAGCGTTGCACTAACGCACTAGGCAGATGGCACACTAGAAGCTGGCAAGGGATTGTGGCCTCTGAGAACTATGCCCGTGAGCTCCTGAATCATCAGATGCTCGAGGTCGCTAATGTGCTCAAGCATATGGACAAGCTCAGTTCCGGCTGCGATTGAGTCTTCTTCCAGCTTCTTTCTAGTTTCCGGCACAGGCCGGTCTACAAGCAGTTGAGTCTCCGAGTGAGCGGCTTCGATATTGCGACGGCGCCCGACCAATTTCAGGTGCTCGAAAAGGCACTGCTCAAAGGGGATGCATAGATGGTACGCGTGCGCCAAGGAACCGAGGTAGGAGACCATATGACGTTTCTTGCCGGAGCCCTTACAACCCAGGCACTCCGTCGACAGCAACGGCGCTAAGGTGCTGGTGGCCAATCGGGGTTTCCAGATCGAAGTTGCAAACAGCAATTGCTTGATTGAAGCTTCGCAAAATCTGGCGATATAAAGTATCTGTTCGTTGTAGAGGCGAATACGCTCAACATCGGCCTCGAGCTGGGGCTCGTCGAGAGATCTGGTCCAAAACTCGTAGGCTGCATCTATCGAGCGGGCCAAGATCGCAGTCAGCACGGAGGTCTGGTACGTGTACGGATTGACCTCCTCAGGATGTGCTCCCGGATCAGGGGCTATCAGAGTAAAGGCCCCGTTTTGGCGCAACCAGCCGCGAAGCTCCCCAGCGAATGGATGGATATTCACCCCGACGGGAATGTCCCCTTCCCAGAAGAGAGCTTCTCTTCGGAAGCCCCACGGCACGTGGTAGGCGAGATTGGTGTCTGAATGTCCGACGTGCTCTTCTTTCTTTGCGGCCATCTGATTTTCTCACCGGTCAACCCGTGCTTAGGTTGCCCTTCCGTCAAGTGCCGAGCAATTCAAACCGGGAGGAGATGGGGGCATATCTGGGGGCACAAGTCCGGGGAATCCCCGGCTAGAGGTTGATACAGCAGGCCGCAAGCGCCCTGATCACGGGACTGGTGGGCCCACCAATAGAGCGTCCGAGGAAGTACCTCTGCGTAACAACGCACATCGGCGGCGACATCGCGCCCATGCCGCCGTCGATGCGGTGCATCGCTGCTTGGCGTTATGCTGCGGTGGATACAGCGTGGAGAGCCACGATTGGACAACGACCCTCGTCAGCGCAACGATCACGTGGACGCCGATGCTTCCGAACAGCGTTCCTTCGTGGTGCCCTGCCGCACGGTCACGCCGGGGCAGGTAGGCCACTGGCTGCAGCGCGGTTGGCGCGATTTCGCACGTGCGCCCGCGCTGTCGCTGCTGTTCGGTGGCGTGATCGCGCTGATCAGCGTGGCGGTGTCGGCGCTGGCCTGGTCGCTTGGGCGATTTGCGCTGCTGGCGACCCTGTTGTCGGGCTTCGTGTTCATCGCGCCGCTGCTGGGGGTTGGCCTGTACTGCGTCAGCCGCGCGCTCGAGGCCGGGCGGACGCCGCGCCTGCGCGATTCATTCGTGCTGGCGAAGCGGGTGGCCGGGCAGGCCGGTGTGTTCGCTAT
Source organism: Lysobacterales bacterium (assembly GCA_038248775.1). Taxonomy (GTDB): domain Bacteria; phylum Pseudomonadota; class Gammaproteobacteria; order Xanthomonadales; family Xanthomonadaceae; genus Arenimonas. Next base: position 4,331 of record JBBRXD010000002.1, read on the forward strand.
CGCGCAACTGGTGATCCTGCTGCTTTGGTCGCGCGCCGGGATGCTGGTCAGTGCGCTGGTGACCATCCAGCCCGACGACCCGCGCTCCTTGCTCGAGTTCCTGCTGATCGGCTCGGCGATCGGCTCGGTGTTTGCGGCCTTCACCTTTGCGGTGGCGGTGTTTTCGCTGCCGATGATTGCCGACCGCGATGTTGACATGGTCACGGCCTGCATTTCCTCGGTGCAGGCGGTGCTGCGCAACAAGCTGACCATGCTGTGCTGGGCCTGCACGCTGGCGGTGCTGACCGCGCTTGGTTTTGCGACGGCGTTCATCGGCCTGGTGGTGATCATGCCGTGGCTGGCCTACGCGTGCTGGCACGCCTACCGCGACACCCTGGACGCGTCGTCGTGGCCGCAGCTGCCCTATTCCATTAGCCGCGACAAATCCTCCACGAATCCGCGGTAAGCAGACTCCACGGACGCCGTGCCGCTCTGCCTGAGCACCCACGCAGGATGCACAGTTACCAATACCCGTCGGCCGTCGGGCAGATGATGGAATTTTCCACGTACCTTCATCAATTCAACGCCCGGCCCCAGCAGCGCGCTTGCAGCAGTAGCACCCAGGCAGACAATGATGGCGGGATTGATGCTGGCGATTTCCGCATCGAGCCATTGCCGGCACGCCTGTTGCTCGGCCGCGTTGGCCTTGCTGTGCAGCCGGACCTTGCCGCTGCGCGTGAACTTGAAATGCTTGACGGTGTTGGTCAGGTATAAGGTCGCCCGATCAATCCCAAGTTCGGCTAAGGCGTGGTCCAACACCTGACCGGCTGGCCCAACAAACGGTTGCCCGCGCAGGTCTTCCGCGTCGCCCGGTTGTTCGCCCACCAGCATGATGCGGGCGTCGCCGGGACCTTCGCCGAACACGGTCTGCGTTGCGGGTTGCCACAGCGGGCAAGCGCGACACTTGCTCGCCGCTTCGCGCAGCGCGGCCAAGCCAACAAGGCTTGGCGACAACTTCACGACCGGCAGCGCCCGTTCCACCATGCGCGGCTTCACCGGCGCCTGCGCCGCGCGTTGGGCCATGTCGCGAACGCGAGCCCCGGCGCCGCTGATCAATCCCGGCAACTGATGGGTTTCCGGCAGGTTCTTCCAGTACTTCTGCGGCATCTCCTGGCGCATCATCCGCGGGTTCAAGCGCGCGGGATTGAAAATGTTGCTGTAGTAGGTCTGCCATAGCGACTCGCTGGCATCTTCGGCCGGTGCGTCGGATTGCAACGCGCCATCGCCCATCAGCAGCGCTTCGCCGTCCCAGGCAGCGCTGCGATACGGGGTCAGGATGGCCCAATGCATGCCCGCGAACCGGCGCACGAAAAATGGGGCTACCAGGTCGAGTATCTGGTGCTCGGGTTCAAACCAGGCAACGAAGTGATCCGTGCTGCCGGGTACCTCGCGGAAACGGACAAAGGCCTTCATCTTGTGCAGGTCGCGGCCGATGGTTTTCTCCAGCACCCGCGCCCGGTAAACGTCCTCATCCAGCGGATTGGCCAATAGCGCTTTTTCACCGTGGGTCAGGCGCCAAAGCAGGCGGTACAGCAGGGCATGACGATGCGGGTCACGGTGCGCCAGCACACGATTGGCCAAACCCATAAACGCCGCCGGTACGGCAGGTCCGTGCGAGGGCGTGGGTAAAGGTTGCACGGGTGGAAACTGAAACAGCGAGCCCTCGTTGCCATCGGACCACGACAGCAATTCTGGAGCGACGTCCGCAGCCAATGCCATCCGCGCCTGGTCACGCCAGGCATCAAGACTCCACGGTGGGTCAACGCGGGCGGAAAACACGGCCAGCCTCAGTCGAACAAGCCCGCTTGCTTCGGTGCGGGCGCCAGCAGTGTCCGCAGCTGATCGGGCCGCTCCAACTCGCCACGCGGATGGTGGTCAAGCAATTGCACGAAGGGCAGCATTTTCTTCAAGGGCGCCCGCAACCTTGCCAAGTCATCCAGGCGCAGGCGCTTATGGCGGCGCGAGCTGATGATCTTGTCTACGTTGCGCGTACCCAAGCCCGGAACCCGCAGCAGCACTTCCCGCGGCGCTCTATTGAGGTCGACGGGAAACCGCGCCGGGTTGCGCAGGGCCCAGGCCAGCTTGGGATCGATGTCGAGGTCGAGCATCGTCTGCGTGCCATCGGCGGCGCGCGGCGCAATCTCGTCGACCTCAAACTCGTAAAAGCGTAGCAGCCAGTCTGCCTGGTAAAGGCGGTGCTCGCGCTGCAGGGGCGGCGCCTTCAGCGGCAATATCTTCGACGCATCGGGAATCGGGCTGAAGGCCGAGTAGTACACGCGCTTGAGGTGATAATTTCCATACAGCCGAACACTGGTGTCGAGCACGTCGCGATCATCGGCGGCGTCGGCGCCGACGATCATCTGGGTGCTCTGGCCCGCCGAAGCAAACTTGGGTGCCCGCGCCGCACGCTTCACGCCCTTGGCGGGTCGTGCCTGTTTGGCCTCGTCAATGCGCCAGCGCAATTCGCCCATGGCTTTATTGATGCCCGCGGAATCTTTCTGGGGTGCCAATTGCTGCATGCCGGCCTCGGTGGGCAGTTCGACATTGATGCTGAGCCGGTCCGCATAGCGCCCGGCCAGCGCCAGCAATTCAGGCGACGCCTCGGGAATCGTCTTCAAGTGGATGTAGCCGCGGAATGAATAATCCTCGCGCAGGCTGCGCGCGACTTCCACCAGTTGTTCCATCGTGTAGTCGCCGTTGCGGATGATGCCGCTGGAAAGGAACAGGCCTTCGATGTAGTTGCGCTTGTAGAAATCCAGCGTCAGCGCGACCACTTCTTCGGTGCTGAAGCGCGCACGTTCGACATTGCTCGACACGCGATTGACGCAGTAGACGCAGTCATAGACGCAAAAATTGGTCAGCAGGATCTTGAGCAGCGACACGCACCGGCCATCGGGCGTATACGAATGGCAGATGCCCATCCCACCGGTGCTGCCGATACCACTGGCCTTGCCCAGGGAGTCTTGCTTGCGAGCGCCGCTGGAAGCGCACGACGCGTCGTACTTGGCGGCATCGGCCAGGATGGCGAGCTTGGCTAGGGTCGTCACGGTCAGCTCTCGAAGCGAGTCCTGATTATAGTTTCCCGGATCGCATGTGCTGAGATTGAGAACGCGCCAGGCAGCGGCCAGCTGGTTGCAGCTACTTGCCTGGATCAGCCGCTACCGCGTGCTCTCGAACGAATCCAGCAGCCCCATATCCTCATCACCAATCACGAAGTCCACTTCCCCGTTCTCGACGATCCGGGCCAGGTGCGTCGACTTCGGCAGCGCCACCAGCCCATGCTGGATCGCATAGCGGATGCATACCTGCGCCACCGACTTGCCATAGCGCGCGGCAACCGCAGCCAGCCGCGGGTCATCGAGAATCTTGCCCGTCGCCAGCGGCGAGTACGCTTCCACCACGATGTCGTGCTGCTTGCAGAATGCGACGACGTCGGGCTGCGTGTGGCCAACGAACCATCGGATCTGGTTGACCATCGGCACTACCGTGCAGCCGTCAACGATCGCCTGCAGGTCGGCGACATTGAAGTTCGACACGCCGATTGCCCGTGCGCGCCCCGAGGCGTGTATCGCTTCCATCTGCGTCCACACCTGCTTGTTCTGCGCGCTGCAGTCCTTGCCGATCTCGCTCCAGGGCCAGGGTGCGTGGATCAGGTAGAGGTCCACGTAGTCCAGCGCAAACTGCTGCATGGTCTGCTCGAAGCTGGCCTGCACCTTGCGGTGGTCCTTGATCTCGGCGGGCAGCTTGGACGTGACGAAGACCTCGCCGCGCGGCAGGCCGCTGTCGCGAACCGCTCGGCCGACGCTTGCCTCGTTGTCGTAGGCGCGCGCGCTGTCGATGTGCCGGTAGCCGGCGCGCAACGCGGCCGCGGTGGCGTCATAGGCCGGCGCGCCGCCGGGAATCTGCCAGGTGCCAAAGCCCAGCGCCGGAATGGTGGCACCGGTGGCGAGCGGAACAGTGGCGTCCAGAATAGTCATTGCATGGTCTCCAGGAGTGGGCGCGGCAAATCAAAACCGTGATTGGTCAAGCTTGCCACGACGGGATGGCGACTGCGGCGGGTGCGCGTGCAGCCGCCCAGCCTGTATTCAGGCAATCCCCATCCGCCATCGCCATCGAGGTTGCTTGAACCATGGCTCTGGCCCAGGCACCACGTTTGGCACATAAAAAACGCCGGGCGAACCCGGCGTTTTTTTGTCACCGCAACTGCAAGCTTCAGAGCACGTCGGTGTTCTCGTAGCCAGCAGCCAGGGTCACGTGATGAATCCAGGTGCCGCCCTTGCCGTCCGGAGCAGCCCAGGTCTCGTGGAACACGCCCTTGTGGATGCGGATGCCCATCGGCACCAGACCGGCCATGGATTGCTGGGAGGGAGTCAACCGCGTAGCCGCCAGGGAGGTGGAGTAGGTGTTGACGCTATCCAGGTGGGAGTACTTGGATGCCAGCAGCTCGTAGTCATGAGCATTCGGGCGCGTGCTGGTCGAGGACTGCGAATAGTCCATGCAGGTGTCCTGGCTCGTTCCGTTCTCGCTGGTGTGGCCGAGACCGAACAGATGGCCGATCTCCTGGCACATCACGTGATCACGCTCGTTCTGCACGGCGAACTGTGCGGAATAGCTGTCGTTCATCTTGGCGGTACCCTGGGTGATGTGGTCGCCGCTGATGTTGATTGATGCCAGGCCCAGCCAGCCATTATTGCCGTAAGCGGCGTTGCAGGAGCGGATCTTGCCGCTGACCGCGCGACAAAGTTTGCGAGTACGCGACGAGTCGTCACGGGAGGTTATGGTTAGATTGAACGCGGTCGACGTCGACCAGTCGGTGAGCGTCTGCGCAAGCTCGTCGTCCCAGGCTGGCGTATTGCTGTCGATCACCTGCAGGGGGAAGTTTTGGGAGGTGCGGGCCCAATGGTAGTTGGCCCAGCTATGGGTGGCATTGGCGGCGAAGGATGCGGCGAGCAGCACAGTCGAACAGCTGACGGCTAAGGCGACACGGTTGAGCTTGTTCATGGCAGATTGTCCCCGGAAAGTGCAAAGAAAGCACCGTGTGCCGGTTGACCGGCCCACGGAACCCGCAGGCGACGGAAACTCCCGGCGCCCAGCTCAGAACCTACTCGCGCTGCGCTGCAAACGCATGTTGCAGCGCAGCGAAGCGGCGGTACCGTTGCCCGGGTGGCACGGTCACCCAATCCCGGTTCAGGCAATCCCGATCCGCAGCCGCCCCGGCAGCGCAAACCGGAAAATCCGCACCAGCACACTGCCGTACTGCTTCCAGAACCCACCCGAGTTGTAGTGCACGCCATGGCGCGCGCAGATGTCACGCACTCGCGGCGCCATTTCCGCATAACGAGGCGCCGGCAGATCCGGAAACAGGTGGTGTTCTATCTGGTGGCTCAGGTGCCCGGTCAGCAGATGGAAGACGCGACTGCCCTCGAGGTTGCTGGAGCCATGGATCTGGCGCAGGTACCAATCGCCGCGCGTTTCATTTTCGACTTCCTTGCGGGTATAGGTCTGCGCGTTTTCGGTGAAGTGGCCGCAGAAGATGATCGCGTTGGTCCACAGGTTGCGGATGCCGTTGGCGACCAGGTTTCCCAGCAGCACGCGCGGCCACTGCCAGAAGGCGAGCGCGGGAAACAGCACGTAGTCCTTGAACAATTGTCGCCCGGCCTTGCGCAGGAACGGGCGCATACGCAGGCGGAATTCCGGCAGCTTCATGCGGCCGAGAACGAAACGGCCGATCTTGATGTCATGCACGGCCACGCCCCACTGGAAATTAAGCGCCAGCAACAGATACCACAATGGCTGCAGCAAGGTTGATGGCGACCACTTCTGTTGATCGCTCAGGCGCAGCATGCCGTAGCCAAAATCGTGGTCCTTGCCGATGATATTGGTGTGGTCGTGATGCTCGACATTGTGCGAGTGCCGCCAATGGTCGCCGTCGCAGACGATGTCCCATTCGTAGGTTTGCGAATTCAGCGACTGGTCGTTCATCCAGTCGTATTGGCCGTGCATGACGTTGTGGCCGATTTCCATGTTCTCGACGATCTTGGCCAGCGCCAGGCCGGCCACGCCGGCGACCCAGCTGATTGGGCCGACGCCAAACATCAGCAGGCCGCGGCCGGCAATCGCGGAGCCCTGCACAAAGCGGCGCATGCGATGGATGTGTCGCGCATCCTGCTCACCGACCTTGGCGAGAACGTCCAGGCGCAGTGCGTCGAGTTCGGCCTGGAAGCGGGCCAGGGCATCGGGATCGAGTCGGGTCTTGGCGATCATGGTTTTGTCCTGTACTCAGAGCACGAGTTCGATCGCGCTTTGTGGGGTGGAGATGCACAGCTGGATCAGTTCCTCGCCCGGGCCGGAAGTCTGGCCGGTGAGCAGATTCAGCACGGTTCCGCTGCGCTTGCGGCATTGGCAGGTCCGGCAGATGCCGCGCCGGCAACCGAAGCGCGGCTGCAGGCCGGCGGCTTCGGCGGCATCGAGCAGGCTCTGTCCGGTCTTGGCGCTGAAGGTTTTTTCGCTGGCAGCAAACGCTACCGCGTGGTCCAAAGCGTCCGGGTCAATTGCGGCGGCGCGGCGGCCGAAGCTTTCGCTCTGCAGCTGCTCGCTGCGCCCGGCGGCGGCATACAGGGCAGTAACGGTCTGCATGAAACCATCGGGACCACAGAGCAGGGTTTCGCGTGTCGCCCAGTCCGGCACGTTGGAAGCAAGCGCCTGATCGTCCAGACGGCCAAGTGCCTGCGTTGCATGCAGGTGCACGCGCAGTTGTGGCCAGCGCGGTGCCAGCTCGCGCAGCTCACCACCGAAAATCATGTCGGTGTCGCTGCGGCTGCTGTGCAGCAAGACGACATCGCGCGTCGAGCCAGCCCCCGCCAACGCATGCAAGTTCGACATCATCGGCGTGATGCCGCTGCCGGCGCTGAGCATCAGCAACTTGCTGCTGGCACTGCGCGGTGCGAAATCTCCCTGCGCCTGGCTCAGGCGCAGTACCTGCCCGGCTTCCAGCGCGTGCGCCGCATTCGACACCGGGCCACCGTCCTTGCACTTGATGGTCAGGCGCAGCAGTCCGTCGGCGCGTGGCCCCTGCGACAGGCTGAAGCAACGGCCCTGGCGGGCGCCGTCGATCTCCAGTTCCAGCAGCACATGCTGGCCCGGACGAAAGCCGCTGAATCGGCCATTGGCCTTCAGCCACAAGCTTTTGACGCCCGGCGCTTCGTCGACCACCCGCACCACCCGGGCGCGAGGTTCAGTGAACGACCAGACCGGATTCAGCGCCGAGGCGAGCGAATTCCAGTGCCCGGGCTGATTCAGCGGGGCCCACAGCGGATTGCGCAGGAGGCTGCGAAGCCGGGCTGGGCGCTGCTGTGGGCTGGCCTGGACGGTATTCATGTGCGCACCTGATATTACAGTGAACATATGTTCACTCAACTATCCTAGAGTTTGCACTCCAGTGCCGCCTCGGTCCGCCGCCTATACTTCGGGCTCCGGTGACTGGGCTGGACGTATTGGATGGAGAATCACCTTGGCTGCGGGCAAATCCACGCCGATAAAGGCCGATCCGGTTTCCCGAAGCAGCCGGGTGGAGCTCAAGGAGCGCACCCGCTTGCGCCTGACCGAAGCGGCGCTGGCACTGATCGGCCAGGGGCGCGGCTTCAGCTCACTGAGCCTTCGGGAGATCACGCGCGAAGCGGGCGTCGTGCCGGCGGCCTTCTATCGCCATTTCCGCGACCTGGACGAACTGGGCCTGGCACTGGTCGAGATGGGCGGCGTGACCTTGCGGCACCTGCTGCGCGAGGCGCGCCGCGACGGGATCCCGCCCACCGACATGCTGCGCGGTTCAGTGCTGGTCTATAAGCGTTTCGTCGAGGAACGCAACCTGGTGTTCCGCTTCCTGGCGGGCGAGCGCGGCGGCGGGTCGCGGGTGATCCGCCAAGCCATCCGCACCGAAGAGAGCCATTTCGCATCCGAGATGGCCCAGGACCTGCGCGCCCTCGGCACCTTGCCGGACTTGTCCAGCGCGGCCCTGCAAATGATCTGCGGACTGGTCGTCACCACCATGTTGAATGCCGCGTCGGACATTCTCGATCTGCCCGAAGGCCGGCCGAAACAGGAAAAAGAACTGGTCGACAATTTCGTGCGCCAGCTGCGCCTGGTTTTTTTGGGCGCCAGGTGTTGGCGGGAGAGTTAAGACTCGCCCAGCTCAGGCGGCAACAGTAGCCAACAACCTCGCCGCATACAGCGGAAAGCTCATCGCCTCGGCCTTGCCGATGCCGTTGTCGAGGTACTCAAGCGCCTTGCGCTGGCACTCGCCTTCATGTGACAGGGTTACCCGATGCAAGTGTCCGTGCTTGATGCCGGCCGGGTAGGCAACCATCGCCAGCTCCGGTTGCACGATGGGTGTGTCGCAAATCCCGCAGTGCAGGACGGGCTGGGCGTCTTCGGTCATCAACAACATGTGCAGCTCCGTGGGGGGCGGGAGATGTCGCGAGTGTAAGCGAGGCCGAATGGGGCCGAATGATACAGATGGACTACCCGTCGCATCAGCGCTGGTCCGCCTTGGACCAGCGCTGTTGCCGGGCTTCAGCCAGCCGCAGCCTGGGCTGCCAGCACCACCTTGGAGGCCTCGCGCAGCGAGCTGCAGCCTGCCGCATCGTATCCAGGTTGGCCGACGGCGCAGATCGAGGCGTCGGTCAAGTTGCCTTCGCCTGCCTTGGGTCCCTGCAAGTGCGGGGACGTGCCCATTGCCCAGAAATTCATCAGCATCAGTCGGTCTGCGGCGTTGCTGCCGGCGAGGATATCTTTCACGCTGATGTTTCTGTTCGCGTCGGCCAGCGCCTCATTGATCTTCCGCGCGCCGGCGGCCTGGTCCTCCAGTATCGTAATCGCGATGGCGAATTCAACGACCTGCCGCACGAGTTGCGCGCCGAGTGCCGCAGGGCCGAGCACTTTGCTCACCTTGCCGCCTGCCTCCGCCAATTGACCGGCAACCCGCGTGGCCGTGATGGCCTGGCTGAGCTGGACAAAGTCGCTCATGTCGAGCGCGCGCAGGACGCCGTCCCAGACACCCAGGACAAGCGTGGGATCAAAGGCGTCGCCGGATACCGACGATGAGCTCTTGAATTCCGTCGTTCCGGAGATCTCGCCCAGTGTCTGGAATGCATCCAGGAACTCTTGGCCGCGGGCATCGGGACCGGTTCCACTATTCATGATGCCCGTGTAATCGCCGGGCCGGCCACCGAGGACATTCGCACCGATCCCGGCAAAACCTCCCAGCGAGGCCCGCGCCGCCGCGTATTGGCTGGCGGAGTTGACGGTAAGCCAGTGCTCATACATTGCACCGGCTTCCTTGGCGATGAAGGTTCGGCGGTTCTTGACGTAGTTCTGGAACGCCATGACCGAATTCTGCGAGGCGATCGACGCGTCCGGCCGGCGAGCGGCGCTGAGCAGGGCGGTAAAGATAATCGCCTTGAACTCCGGGCTGTTGTTTGGCTGGGTGGCCATCAAGTTCCAGAGCTGTGCCTTGCGCGTCGCGTTGCCGCCGGCCCGCTTGTCGAGGAACTTGTCAATCTGGCGAGCATCGCGAAAGGCGTCCGCCAGGATGCCACTGAGGAATTTCTGCACGCCGGGATCCGGGTACTGGGGAATTTTCCACAGCACTGTTCCATCGGAGATCGTGCACGCCGACGTGCTCGACACTGCCATCAGGCCGCGCGAGTACTGAAGCGGGCAGGCCCAGCACTCGCCGCCATTCTGTGGATCCCCGAAGGCCGGGCCGTACCCGAACGGTTGCGCTTGAGTCGCGCAGGAGAACTTGAGGGTGGCTGCCTGGTATTGGGTGTCCAAGGTCTTCGCGCAGGCGTTGCTGGCCGAGACCGGGTACAGGGTGCGCCGATAGTCGGACGGGCACTTCCAGCACTCGCCGCCGTTCTGCGGATCAAAGAACGAGTCGCTTGCACAGCTCGCCGGCGTGCCCATGTAAGTAGCGCTTGCGAATGGACCCGCCCAGGACTTCGAACAAGCGGTGCCCGAAGTGACCGGATCCCAGGTACGGTTGAAGCCGCTCGGGCACTGGTAGCACTTGCCGTTGGGGTCCGCAAAGCTTCCGCTTGGGCAGCCGGTAATACCGGTCTTCGTCGCCGGTTGCACGTCCTCGGATACCGCCTTCCAGCACGCGTCGGTACTGGTGATCGGCGAGACGTTGCGGATGAAGCCCGCCGGGCACGACCAGCACTCACCGCCGTTCTGGGGATCCACGAAGGAACCGGACGGACAGGCGGGTTTGTTGCCGATGAAGATCGCGGATGCTTTCTGGAAGTTGCAACCGAGTACCAACCGCGAGTTCTCGAAAAGGGGGCAAGTCGGGGTGCCGACGGGCACATTGGCCGGATAGGGCTCCGGACCGACGTAGCTGGTGATCTCCAGCGCCGGCTGCGTTTCGCTGGCGGTGCCAGATGACGTGGCAGAGGTAAAACCGCTGACCGTCACGACGGGAACGGCAGCGCCTTCCAGGTTGATGGTCGTGCCCGTCGCGGCCGCCACGGAATCAGTCGTCCGGTAGATCTGGTTGCCACCGTTGACGACCCAGGCGTTGCCGTCGGGACCCACCGCAACCTGCACCGCGCCACCGCTCTTGCGGGTCCAGTCCGTACCATTCCATCGGTCCATGCCGCCATCGGCGCGCGTGATCCAGACCGAACCATCGGCGCCCACGCCAACATCTTTCGCGGCACCGCTCACCTGCATCCAATTGGAGCCATCGTGACGGAAAATCGTGTTGCTTGAATTGACCACCCAGGCTTTGCCGGCGGGATCGACCGCGATGCGCAGGGCGCCGCCCGGCACAACGTTCCAGGTCGAACCGGTACGGCGAAGGATGTTGAATCCGCCCGGCACCGCCTGCGATCCGATCACCCACACGGTCCCGTCGGTGCCGACGCCGATGTCGGTAGCGGTGATGCCGGCGACTGGCTGGAAGACGGCGCCATCGAAGCGGAACACGCTGCTGCTGCTGTTGACGACCCAGGCGTTTCCGGATGGCTCAACGGCAATCCTGACCGCGCCGCCGGCAACCCGGGTCCAGGAGGCGGCGCCACGCCGGTAGATTTCAAACCCGCCGGGGACCGCTGAGGTGCCGATGACCCAGGCACTCCCGTCCTTGCCGACGCCGATGTCCTTCGCGGCGCCGTCGAGCAATAGCCAGGTCTGCGCGCTTGCTTGAAAGGCAAACAGGCAGGAAAATAGTGAAAACAAAAGCGCAATGCAACGTCGTGCGGTCATTTCCCAGTACCCCTGATGGTTGTTTCCGGGAGCGCCCTGAATTGATCGAACCAAGCAGCCATCCGTCGAGTCGCTCCCGGCTCCCGATGGATCCCCAACAAGTACGAATACGACTCAACGCGGCAAAAGTTGGTCACGAACCAGAATAATGCACGCTGACCGGGATGGCGCTATTGACCCGCCAGCAGATTCGCGCCGTTCAAGGCTTTCGACCGCGCTGACGCCAGGAACAACATCGTCCGCGCCAGGTCGGCTGGTTGCAGCCACTTGCCTGGGTCGGCGTCGGGCATGTCGGCACGATTGCGCGGCGTATCCAGGATCGTCGGCGAAACGGAGTTCACCCGGATGCCGCGCGACTTCAGTTCGTCGGCCAGCGATTCGGTCAAGCGCAACACGCCCGATTTCGCAGCCGTGTAGGCGCCCATGCCGGCCTCCGCGCGCGTGGTTGTCGCGGCTGCGACATTGATGATCGCGCCGCCCGATGTCATGTGATCCAGGGCGGCGATACTCGCGCCGACCGCACTCAACACATTCGCGCGATACATCTCCGTCCACGCATCCATGCCGCCATCCACGACTTTGTTCCAGGCAAACGCGCCCGCCACATTCATCAATGCATGCACTGGACCAAGCTTGTCGGCAATCTGCTTGAATGCATCCTTCGCAGAGGCCGGATCGGCCAGGTCGATGCCACTCACCACCAGCGCAGCGCCGTGGTCGGCATTGCGCGGCTCGACGCGATCTATCAGTGCGACGATGGCGCCCAGGTCGTTGGCAACTTGCGTGAGCGCGTGACCGAGGATGCCCAGTCCGCCGGTGATGACGATCAGCTTTCCCTTCAGATCCGAATCCTGGCGCGACATGGCTGCAACTCCGGTAGGCGGTGGAAATAAATGCAAGCTAAGCGCTGTCATTGTAGGCCAGCTGGCACGCGCTCCATTCAACTCGCGTTCCGGAAGGCCGTCGTAACCTGACCTGGCTAAAGCACGTTCGTGTCTCCTGAAAGGCATACGGCACGAACCAGTCCCATCCCCGGCTCCCCCCCGGTGGATCCGGCCCCGGCACCGCTCCCGTCGGTGGCCGGGGCTTTTTCATTCCTGTGTGGCACCTCTCGACCGCTTTCGGCGTATCGTTTGTGAACAGGCATATCGCCCAAACGCCGGGGAAGCGAATGGATAGCGGGGCAATACGGGGTGCCATGACGCGGCGGCAATTGCTGCGCATGGTCGGCATGACCGCCGGCAGCGCGGTGATGTACCAGGCCATGACCAGCCTGGGGCTGGCGGCCGAAACCCAATACAAAGGCAGGCCGCAACTCGGGCCCGCGCCCAAGGGCGCGTCCGTGCTGGTGCTCGGCGCCGGCATCGCCGGCCTGGTCACCGCGCTGGAACTGCGCAAGGCCGGTTACCAGGTGCAGGTGCTGGAATACAACGCAAAAGCGGGCGGCCGTAACTGGACCCTGCGTGGCGGCGATACCTACACCGAACTGGGCGGGGAAACCCAGCACTGCCAATTCGACAAGGGCCTGTTCATCAACCCCGGCCCCTGGCGCCTGCCGCACCACCACCACGGCATCCTCAGTTATTGCCGCGAGCTGGGCGTGCAGCTGGATAATTTCGTGCAGGTCAACCACAACGCCTACCTGCACAGCACGAAAGCCTACGGTGGCAAGCCGCAGCGCTATCGCACGGTGAAGGCCGATTACCACGGCCACATCGCCGAGCTGCTGGCCAAGGTTACCAACGAAGGCAAGCTCGACGCGGTGGTGAGCAAGGAAGACAAGGAAAAGTTGCTGGACTCGCTGCAGTGGTGGGGCGCGCTTGACGACAAGCACAAATATCGCAAGGGCTACGAGAGCAGCGACCGCCGCGGTTTCGCGAAGGATGGCGGTGGCGGCCTGTCTGGCAAGCCGGCGTTCTCCGATCCCGTTGGCTTGCATGATGTGATCAACAGCGAACTCTGGGGCAGCCTGCCCATGGGCGACCTGTACGACATGCAGAGTTCCCTGCTGCAGCCGGTCGGCGGCATGGACATGATTTCGCAGGCCTTCGCGCGTGAGCTGGGCGGCATCATCCGCTATCAATCGAAGGTCACCGATATCGAGCAGGATTCCAATGGCGTCGTGGTCAGCTACCAGGACACGGCGGCGCCGGGCGCCACGCTCACCGCCAAGGCCGACTGGTGCGTCTGTACGATTCCGCTTTCCATCCTCAGCCAGATCCCGATGAATGTCGGGGCGCCGATGACGGCTGCCATCGGCGCGGTCAACTACGCCTCGGCGATCAAGATCGGCCTGCAGTTCAAGCGCCGGTTCTGGGAGGAGGACGACCATATCTACGGTGGCATCAGCTACACCGACCTGCCGATCAGCAATATCAGTTATCCGGCCTCGGGCTATCACAGCCCGGGCAAGGGCGTGCTGCTGGGCGCCTACCTGTGGGGCCCGGACGCGATGAAGATGACGGCGATGCCGCCGGCCGAACGGATCCGGGCAGCCGTGGAACAGGGTGCGCAGATCCATCCGCAGTATCCGGCCGAATTCGACAATGGCATAGCCGTCGCCTGGCATCGCGTGCCGCACACAATGGGTTGTTTCGCCCTGTGGACCGAGTCCAAGCGCGAAGAGCACTTCAATAACCTGTGCGCGATTGACGGCCGCATCGTGCTGGCCGGCGAACACGCATCCTATCTTCCGGCCTGGCAGGAAGGCGCAGTTACTTCTGCACTGGACGCCATTGGCCGCTTGCACCAGCGTGCGGTTGCCCAAGGAGCCAAGGCATGAACATCCTGCAATCGAAACGCGGGCCGCGGTCATCACTGATGCTGGCGATGCTGGTGGCATTGGCCATGCCGTTGTCGGCGGCCGACAATGCCGCCGACCCAAAGGCCCCCGCCAAGCCCGCGGTCGAAGACACCGGCATGATGGGCACCAACAGCGGCGAAATAATCTACCAGCAGATTTGCGCTGGCTGCCACATGGCAAACGGGCAGGGCGCTGAAGGCGCAGGTAAATATCCGGCATTTGCCGGTAGCGCCAACCTGGCCTCGTCGCGCTATGTTGCCATCACGATATTGAATGGCCGCCGCAACATGCCCGCGTTTGCGCCACCGCGAAAGCACGAATTCTATTTCCCGCCAGTTTGGCTTAGCGATCTGCAGGTCGCCAATGTGGTGAACTATATCCGCGGCAATTTTGGCAATAACTATCCGGAACCGATCACCGCTGACGAAGTGCGTGCCCTGCGTCCGGCCGACAAATAAAAGGAGCTCCACCATGCGTTCATTCACCGCCCCACTGCTTGCCCTGTTGCTCGCGCCTGGCCTGGCCTCGGCAAGCGATGTCGTCCGGCACAAATTGCCCGGTGGCAGCACCTTCCCCATCCTTGCTGCGGTTGAAGTTCCGGCTGGCAAGACCACCGTGTATCTGAGCGGCATGGTTCCCACCCCGGCCAATGCCGATGCAGGCGAGGACGTGCCCGCCGTTTATGGCGATACCAAGGCCCAGACCATCAGCGTGATGAACGTGATCAAGGCGCAGCTTGAATCGATGGGCCTGACCATCGGCGACATCGTGAAGATGCAGGTCTTCCTGGTCGGCGACCCGGCCAAGGAAGGCAAGATGGACTTCGGTGGTTTTATGCAGGGCTATAGCCAGTTCTTCGGCACGGCCGAGCAACCAAACCTGCCAACGCGGTCAACCATGCAAATCGCGGCGCTGGCCAACCCCAACTTCCTGGTGGAAATCGAAGTCACCGCCGTCAGGCCGTGATCAGGCTTTCAGTTTCCAGCCGGTCTTGAATATCCACCACACCGCGGCCAGGCACAGCGCCAGGAAGCCAAGGATGGCTGCGACGCTGATGCCGACGTTCACGTCGGCCACGCCGTAGAAACTCCAGCGGAAACCGCTGATCAGGTACACCACCGGGTTGAACAAGGTGATCTTCTGCCAGATTGGCGGCAGCATGTTGATCGAGTAGAACGCGCCGCCGAGGAAAGTCAGCGGCGTCACGATCATCAGCGGGATCACCTGCAGTTTCTGCCAGTCGTCCGCCCACAGGCCGATGATGAATCCGAACAGGCTGAAGGTGATGGCAGTCAACACCAGGAAGGCCGCCATCCAGAACGGATGGGCGATTTCGTAGGGCACGAAGATGCGTGCCGTGGCCAGGATCAATATCCCCAGCAGTACCGACTTGGAAGCTGCCGCGCCAACGTAGCCGACCAGTACTTCCACATGCGACACCGGCGCTGACAGCAGTTCGTAGATGGTGCCGGCCCACTTGGGCATGTAGATGCCGAAGGAGGCGTTGGAGATGCTCTCGTTCAACAACGAAAGCATGACCAACCCGGGAATGATGAAGGCGCCGTAGCTGATGCCATCAATCGCGCCCATGCGCGAACCGATCGCCGCGCCGAACACCACGAAGTACAGCGAGGTGGAAAGCACCGGGGACGCGATGGATTGGGTGAGGGTGCGGAAGGTGCGCGCCATCTCGAAGCGGTAGATGGCCTTGATCGCGTGCCAGTTCATGCCGCTGCTCCTTTCGCATTGGAGTGCAGCAGGCTGACAAAAATATCTTCCAGCGAACTCTCGCTGGAATGCATGTCCTTGAACACGATGCCCTCTGCGGCAAGCTGTTGCAGCAGAGGCGCGATGCCGGTTTCCTCGTCCTGCGCGTCGAAGGTATAGACCAGCGCATGGCCGTCCTCGGTCAGCTCCAGCGGCAGCGCAGCCAGGGCCTCGGACAGGACCGCCAACGGCGCGGCAAGGTGCAGGGTCAGTTGCTTCTTGCCGAGCTTGCGCATCAGCACCGTCTTTTCCTCGACCAGTATCAGCTCGCCCCTGCTGATCACGCCAATCCGGTCGGCCATTTCCTCGGCCTCCTCGATGTAATGCGTGGTCAGGATGATGGTGACGCCGTTGGCGCGCAGGTCGCGCACCATCTGCCACATGTCGCGGCGCAGCTCCACGTCGACGCCAGCGGTGGGTTCGTCCAGGAACAAGACGCGCGGCTCGTGCGACAGCGCTTTGGCGATCAGTACGCGTCGCTTCATGCCGCCCGACAGCGACATGATCGTGTTGTCCTTCTTGTCCCATAACGACAGGTCGCGCAATACTTTTTCAAGGTGCGCGGGATTGGGCGGCTTGCCGAAAAGACCGCGGCTGAAACGCAGTGTCGCCCAGACGGTCTCGAAGGCGTCGGTGGACAGTTCCTGCGGCACCAGGCCGATCAACGACCGCGCAGCGCGAAAGTCCCGGCGGATGTCGTGCCCGTCCACCAGCACGGTGCCGGTGCTGGCATTGACGATGCCGCAGATGATGCTGATCAGCGTAGTCTTGCCGGCGCCGTTGGGGCCGAGCAGGGCAAAGATTTCGCCACGGCGGATTTCCAGGTCAACCGACTTCAATGCCTGGAAACCGGAGGCATAGGTCTTGCTGATGTCACGGATGGAAAGGATGGAAGCGGTCATCGCCGAAGCTTAGCAGGGCCTCCGACTGGCGCGCCCGAAGCGTCGATGTCCATAGTCTCGTTCCGGCATCGCCCGTGCGCTGACCGGCGGCTGACTGGCGAGTTCGCAGATCACCTCGCGTTGAGCCGGAATCAGGTTGAATATAGGAACTACCCTTGGCCAGGAGACTCCACGTGAATACCCTTCTTCCACTGACCGTTTTCTTGACGGTGGCGCTCGCGGCGGCAAACCCGGCCAGCGCTTCGGTAGCCGTTGCGGCAGGCGGTCCGGACACGCGCGCTGAAGCCGCAACGGCCTGGCGTGCCGAGGGGCTGCAGGCCATCACTGTCCGCGGCATGGATGTGGCTTACGCGCAACCCGGCGCAAGCCTGCCGGCCTTCCACAGCATCGTGCTCAAGCCGGTGACGGTTTCATTCCAGAAGAACTGGGCGCGCAGCGCCGCCATCCCCACCGGCACGCGCCTGACTGCGCGCGATACCGATCGTATTCGCGAAGACCTGTCCGACGTTGTCAATCGCGAGATCAAACGCGAGTTCGAAAAAGGCGGCTGGCGGGTGGTCGATGCCCCCGGCGCCGGCGTGCTTGAAGTTGACGTGCGGATTGTCGACCTGTTCCTCAATGCCCCCGATCTGTCGACGCCCGGCATCAGCAAGAGCTATACCCGATCCTTCGGCCAGTTGACCCTGGTGGGCCAATTGCGTGACTCGGCTACCGGCACGGTGGTGATGCGCCTGCTCGACCACAGCACCGGGCATGACCATGCGACGTTCATACGCACGACCCGGGTCGAAAATACGCGCGAAGTCGGCTTCGTTGCCAGCGACTGGGCCCGTGCCGTGCGTCGCCAGCTCGAGCTTGCCCGGGTCGCGGGTGACAGGTCTAATGGCCGGCCATAAGCCGGACTAAAACCCAGATGCTGGAAACCGTCGAGCAACAAACCCGGGCGCGCCCCGCCTGGACCATCCTGTGGTTGCATGGGCTTGGCGCCGACGGTCACGACTTCGCACCGATCGTGCCCGAACTGGTGCGGCCCGACTGGCCGGCCATCCGCTTCGTATTTCCGCATGCGCGCGTTCGCCCGGTCACCATCAATGGTGGCGTGCCGATGCGCGCCTGGTACGACATCAACAACTTGTCCAGCGACCAGCGCGCCGATGAAACCGGTCTGCGCGAATCGTTCGCTGAAGTGGATGCATTGATCGCGCGGGAGCGAGATCGCGGCGTGCCGCCCTCGCGCCTGTTGCTGATCGGATTTTCCCAAGGCGGTGCCGTCGCGCTTGCCAGCGGCCTGCGCCGCGAAGCGGGCATCGCCGGCATCGCCTGCCTGTCGGGCTACCTGCCGCTCGGCGACAAGACCCGCGCCGAAATTACTCCCGCAGGCATCGCCACGCCGGTATTCATGGGCCATGGCAGCCAGGACCCGGTGGTCGCACCGGTGCTCGGCACCCGGTCGCGTACGGCGCTGCAGGAGCTGGGCGTCAAGGTCGAATATCATACGTATCCGATGGCCCACAGCGTCTGCAACGAGGAAATCCGCGACCTGGGTGACTGGCTGACGGTGCGTTTCGCGGGCGGCTGACCCATACTTCGGCCATGGCCGACGTGATGCGCCGCCCCTGGTTCCCGGATTTCTGTCGCTTGCCGCGCATTGCCGCGGTCTTGGCCATCGCCGAACTGGTCGTGCTGATCATCGGCCTGGCCCCGACCCTTGGCCAAGCCTGGACAGTGAATGAGTTCCTGGCCGCCAGCGCCTTCTCGCTGTGGATGGGGCTGACCATCGCTGTCGTGTTTTGCAAGGCGGGTCCATGGATTGACCGCCTGCCTCAGGGCTTGGCGCTGGCCTGCGCGGCGGCCTTGCCGCTGGCGGTGGCTGCTTTCGGGGCCTGGGCGGTGCAGCAGATCGACATCGGGCTCGGCACCCACTACACCTTGCCCGACAACCAGCGCTGGCGCTTCGTCGGCAGTGTTTCCGCGCTGGCCATGCTGATCTCGGCGCTGGCCCTGCGCTATTTCTACGTCAGCGAACAATGGAGTTCGCGCCTGAAGGCGCACGCCAAGGCCGAGGTGGATGCCCTGCAGGCGCGGATCCGACCGCACTTCCTGTTCAATTCGATGAACACCATCGCCAGCCTCGTGCGCAGCGACCCGCCCACCGCCGAGCGCGCGGTGGAAGACCTGTCGGAATTGTTTCGTGCCGCGCTGGGCGCAGGCCAGGGCGAATCCACGCTGGCCGAGGAAATCCACCTCGCCAAACGCTATCTCGCCATCGAGGCCCTGCGCCTGGGGCCACGGCTGCGCGTGCACTGGCAGGTGGCCGATGCCGCGCCGCTCGACCTGCGCCTGCCGCGGCTGGTGTTGCAGCCGCTGGTGGAAAACGCCGTGCTGCACGGCATTGCCCAGCTTGCCGATGGCGGCGACATCCGGATCGAGATCGCGCCCGCCGGCCGTCGCTTGCGGCTGCGCATCAGCAATCCGGTTCCCGCGTCGCTCCCCAGCCTGGAGCTGGGCAACCAGCACGCGCAGGATTCCATCGGGCAACGACTGGCCTATCACTTCGGCACCGACGCGAAATTGCATCGAAGCACCCGCGACGGCATCTACACCTGTGAAATCGAGTTGCCCCTGCCATGAAACTACTGATCGTCGACGACGAACAGCCAGCCCGGCAGCGCTTGGTGGCGATGCTGTCGGGACTGGACGACATCGTGGTGGTGGGCGAGGCAGCCAATGGCCGCGAGGCGGTGGAAAAAGCCAGCGCGTTGGCCGCGGAGGCAGTGCTGATGGACATTGCCATGCCGGTGATGGACGGACTGGAGGCGGCGCGGCACCTGGCGCGGCTGGAGCCGCGGCCGGCGGTCATTTTCTGCACCGCCTACGACGAACACGCGCTGGCGGCGTTCGAAGCCGCCGCCGTTGACTACCTGGTCAAGCCAGTGCGCCAGGAGCGCCTCGTCGAGGCGCTGGAGCGCGCGCGTCGCAGCCGCACGCCCGTCGCTCAAGTACCCGCTGACGTGCCGGGTGCGCCGCAAAGGCAACGCACCCACCTGGCGGCGCGGATGCGCGGCAACTTGCGGCTGATCCCGATCGAGGACGTCCATTACCTGCTGGCCGAAGAGAAATACGTGCTGGTACACCACGCCCGCGGCGAAGACCTGATCGAGGAATCGCTGAAGTCGCTGGAACTGGAATTCGTCGATCGCTTCCAGCGCATCCATCGCAATTGCCTGGTGGCCAACGACGAATTCCTCGAGCTCAAGCGGCTGCCGGACGGCCAGGTGCAAGCCATCCTGCGCCACGGCAAGTCGCCCCTGGAAGTTAGCCGCCGCTGCCTGCCGACCCTGCGCGAACGGCTCAAGCACCTGTAGCGTGACCGCTTGACTGCCGCCCCAACAGCCGCTGGCGATGGGCGATAATGCGCGCATGAAAACGTTACGACTGGCAACACGACAAAGCTCGCTGGCGCTATGGCAGACCGAACATGTGGCGGCGCGACTGCGCGTGGCGCATCCCGGCCTTGACGTTGTGTTGCTGCCGATGACGACCCGGGGCGATCGCATCCTCGACCGGCCCTTGTCGGAAATTGGCGGCAAGGCCCTGTTCCTGAAGGAACTTGAAGTCGCGATGCTGGAAGGCGCGGCTGATGCGGCCGTGCATTCGCTCAAAGACGTGCCGATGATGCTGGACGGTCCGTTTGAGCTGGCCGCGATACTGGAACGCGGCGACGCGTTTGACGCCTTCGTGTCCGATCGCCACACCAATATCGACGCGCTGCCGCAAGGCGCCCGCGTCGGCACCTCCTCATTGCGTCGCCAGGCCCAGCTTCGTGCGCGTCGAAAAGACCTGGTGCTGGTCGACCTGCGCGGCAACGTCAATACGCGGCTGGCCAAAATGGAATCAGGCGAATACGACGCCATCATCCTGGCCTGCGCGGGCCTTGAGCGCCTCGGGCTTTCGCGCTACATCCGCCATCGCCTGGAAGCACCGGGCTGGTTGCCCGCGGCGGCGCAGGGCGCCATCGCCATCGAATGCCGCGAAGGCGATGCGGAAACCGCGAACCTGCTGTCCGTACTCGACCACGCGCCGACGCGAACCTGCGTGGAAGCCGAGCGCGCGATGACCCGTCGCCTGCAGGGCAGCTGCACCGTGCCCATTGCTGCCTACGCCGCGCTCGATGGCAGCACGTTGACGCTGGAAGGACTGGTGGGATCGGCTACCACCGGCGAGTGCATCCGCGCTACCGAAGTGGGCCGTGTCGGCGATCCGGAAGGACTTGGCCGCCTGGTGGCCGCAGAGTTGATGGTGAAGGGCGCGGGGCGCCTGCTTGGCCTGTCGAGCTGACGCGCGGGGCTCAGTAGTACAGGGTCACCAGGTGCCTGGCTTCAGCGAAAAACAGCCAGCGTTCCAGCAACGTGCCGGCCAGCGCCGCCATTGATGCAGCCAGCAACCAGGGGCCGGCATCGATGTGCACGAGCAGGAAAACCGGCAATGCGAGCAAGGCAGGCACAAGTGCGAACAGGAGCACGGCAATCACGCGCAACCGCTTCGAATGCTTGCGCGCCAGCACGAAGCCCATCTCGCGCAGCAGGTAATTGGCCTCGGTGTGCGGGCGTTCGAAGACGGTGATCTTGCGATCGTCCGGAAGACCCAGTGCGGAGTTTCGGGTCACCGGCAGCGGCACGATGTCAATGTCGCGCCAGGCGCGGCGTTTCAGTCGCCACAGCAACGCCGCTCCCAGCATCACCGCGAATCCCGACATGTTGGTCAGCGGCCAGCCTGACAGCCCGAACACGGCCGACACCAGCAAGCCACCGGTGAACGCGGCGAACACCAGGTACACCGGCACGACCAGTGGGTGGCGCCAGGCGGGAATTGGTTTGAGCGAGGCATAGATCATCGCCGTGCAGACGACGGTGGCTATCGAAAACACAGCCAGCAATGCGCCCGCGATCGGTCCATCCATCGATTGATAGGAGGCTGCGGCCAGCCACATCGCCGGCAAGTAACACAGCAGCGCCGACACGCCTTCGCGTGACAACCACGAACTGCGCCATTGGCTGAAGGCGCGCCACGCACGCAGCGGCTTGCCCAGGTGCAGCGTGGATGACAGCAGGCCCGACGTCACCAGCACGAAGCCCAGGGCCAGGGTGATCAACGTCGGCGTGCGTTCCAGTGGCTGCCCGGTGGCCGCCATCAGCCC
The DNA here is from genome assembly GCA_038248775.1 of Lysobacterales bacterium. Lineage (GTDB taxonomy): Bacteria > Pseudomonadota > Gammaproteobacteria > Xanthomonadales > Xanthomonadaceae > Arenimonas. The sequence goes on from JBBRXD010000002.1 coordinate 26,304, forward strand.
CAGCCAGAACCACAGGCCGTAGCCGGCGCCCGAAAAAGTGGTGAAGAAGATGACCGAGAACGACGGATGCATCAGCGGCTCAGGGCGCGGTCGAGCCAGCGCAGCATGGGTGGCAGGGAATTTTGATCGAGCGTTTCAGCAGGCGGCTCGATGGATTTGAGCGTTGCAGCGCCGGCCCTGCGCGGGCGCGGCGGCAGGTATTTGTTGACCGGCGCGTAACCCAGTTCGGGCATCAGGCTGACGCCATCGCGCGCAGCCACCAGCAGCGATACCGCCGATTCCGGGTCGCCCAAGTCGCCAAAGTGCCGCGCGCGGGTCGGACAGGCCTGCACGCAGGCCGGCTGCCGCACTTCTTCGGGAATATTCTCGTTGTAGATGCGGTCCACGCACAGCGTGCATTTCTGCATCACGCCTTCCACTTCGGAATATTCGCGCGCGCCGTACGGGCAGGCCCAGCTGCACAACTTGCAACCGATGCACTTGTCCTCGTCCACCAGCACGATGCCGTCTTCGGCGCGCTTGTAGCTGGCGCCGGTAGGACACACGCTCACACAGGCTGGCGTTTCGCAATGCAGGCACGACCGCGGGAAGTGCAGGGTACTGGCCGGCTGCGCATCGAGCGCTTCGACCTCATAGCTGTGTACGCGATTGAACCAGACGCCGAAAGGATCCTTGCCATACGGGTTCTCGTCGGTCAGCGGGCCGCTGATGCCGCCGGCATTCCACTCCTTGCAGGCTACGGCGCAGGCATGGCAGCCCACGCAGGTGTCCAGGTCGATCACCAGGCCGAGTTTCTTCGTTGACGGCGGCGGCAGCATGGTCATGGATAGAAAGGGAACATGCGTGGAATGAAGATGACAGCCATCACCCAGAACAGAAGGTTCAGGGGAATGCCGATTTTCATGAAATCGGTGAAGCGATAACCGCCGGCGTTGTAGACCATGGTGTTGGTCTGGTAGCCGACCGGGGTGGCGAAGCTGGTGGAGGCGGCAAACAGCACCGCAATCACGAAGGGCTTGGGATCCACGCCCATGCCGATTGCCAATCCGATCGCGATCGGCGCCAGCAAGACCGCAGCGGCGGTGTTGCTCATCAACTCGGTCAGCACCATCGTGATCGCGTAGATCATTGCCAGCAGCACCAGTGGCCCATGGCCACCCAGTACCGGCAACAGGTAGCCGACCACGGTTTCGGCAAGTCCGGATTTCTGCATGGCCAGGCCCAAGGGCAGCAATCCCGCGAGCAGCATGATCACCCGCCAGTCCACAGCCGAATACGCTTCTTCCGAACTCAAGCCCCGAAACGCCACCAAGGCGATACAGCCGACGAGGGCCGAGGCAACGATGGGCAGCCAGCCCTGTGCCGCCACGACCACCACGCCAATCATGATGAGCGTGGCAACGCCTGCCTTGCGCCAATCGACCTTGTCAGTTTCCTTTTCGCTGAGCACGACAAGATTGGGATCGCGACGCAGGGTTTGCAGCGCCGAAGGCGGCACCGCCATCAGCAGCAGGTCGCCCACCGCAAGCCGGACATCGCGCAACTGATTGCGCAGCACTGAGCCGCGGCGATGGATGGCAAGAAAAGTCACCTTCCGGGCCGGTTGGAAGTCCAGTTCTGCGAGGGAATGGCCCTGCAATCTGGCATTGGGCGCCACCATGGCCTCCACCAGCACCGTGTCGCCGGTCTGTGCTTTTTCGTTTCCGTTGCTACCGACCTCCAGGCGCAGGTTGAAGTTCTTGGCGAAGGCTTCCAGCTTTGGCCACTCGCCCTGGGCGAGCAGGACATCGCCCAGCGCTAACGGTGTGGTCGAGGCTCCGCCCACGCTGCCCTCGCCGCGAAGCAGGGCGATGACACGGACGCCGTGCTTGTCCTGGCTCTCGGCTTCCAGCAAGGTCTTGCCGATCAGTCCCGAGTCCGGACGAACCCGCAGTTCGGTCAGGAACTCATTGAGCCGCGGCAGTTCCTCGAATTCGTTGCTGGTGCGGTCCGGCAGCAGCCAGGGCCCGACCACGACCAGATAGATCATGCCGGCCGCCATCATCACCATGCCCAGTTTGCTGAATTCGAACAGGCCAAATCCGGGTAGCCCGGCTTTGATCATCAGGGAGTTGACCAGCAAGTTGGTCGAGGTACCGATAAGGGTGCACACGCCGCCCATCTGCGCGGCGTAGGACATCGGAATGAGGATGCGCGATGCTGGCCGGCGTCCGGCCAGGCAGGCCGCCAATACCAGTGGCAGGAACACGGCCACTGCAGCGGTGTTGTTGATGAAGGCCGACAGTGGGCCGACCACGGCCATCACCAGCAGTGCTTGCAGCCAGGGCCAGCGCACCTTGGCCAATCCAGCTCCCAATCCGCGCAAGGCGCCGCTGCTCTGCAGCCCGGCGCTGAGCACGAACATCGCCGCCACCGTGATGGTAGCCTCGCTGCTGAAGCCCGACAGCGCCTCCACCGGGTTGAGCACACCCGTTACCAGCAGGATGGCCAGTACCAGCAGCGCCACCACGTCGATGGGCAGCCGCTCGCTGATGAATAGTCCGAGCGCAACCAGCAACACCGCCAATGTGATCCACGCATCAATACTCATGTCTGCCACGTTCCCTGGTTCATGGCGTGTTCCGGAAACCGGCACCGAAGCGCAGCGGCTTGCTGTCGGCATCGATGGCGATCACTTCGCCTGTCGGTAATACCGGCGGGAACTGCGGCTCGCTCATGTCGGAAGCTTCGGCCTTGCTGATGCGCACGCGCAAGTCGAACCAGGCCGCCTGGCCCGTCACCGGGTCGGCGTTGGCATAGTCGCCCCGCGGCGTGATGTCGGAAATCAGGTGGTTGACCAGGAAGCCCTGACGCGATTCCGGCGCCTCGCTCGAAAGTTTCCAGGCGCTGCGGCGCTTACCGATGGCATTCCAGGTCCACACGGTATCGGGCTGCACGTTGCCGGCCAGGCGCACCGGCACGGTAATGCGCCCGTGGTGCGAGTCCACGTGCGCCCAGTCGTCGTCGGCCAGGCCGTGGCGCGCAGCGGTGTCGGGATGCAGGTAGAGGAAATTGCGCGTGGCGATCTGCCGCAGCCAGGCATTCTGCGAACCCCAGGCGTGGTACATGAAAGGTGGCCGTTGGGTCACTGCCGACAAGGGAAATTCCACGGCCGAGGTCTGCGCGCCTTCGAAGGGTTCGTACCAGATCGGCAGCGGATCGAAATAGGTGGCGATGCGTTCGCGATCTTTTTCGGGTGGCTGGCGCGGGCCGTGACCCTGCGCTGCCAGGCGGAATTTCTGCAAGGTTTCCGAATACAGCTGCAAGGTCACCGGATTGGCGTTGGGAATGAAGCCCATGCCGACCGACCAGTCCAGGTAATCGCGGTTGGCCATTTTGTAATAGCGACCCGAGTGCGGAATTTCCGCGCGCCAGAATCCGCCGTTGGCAATGTAGCGCTGCAACTGGTCGGGGTTGGGCGCTCCCTTGCCATGTTGGTTGCCATCCGCGCCGCGCCAGCCGGCCAGCAAGCCGACACCGGGGGCGCGTTCATGGCGCACGATGTAATCGGCATAGTCGCGATAGCGCGCGCTGCCATCGGCTTCGCACATTGCCGGCAAGCCGATACGTGCGCCGAGTTCGAGCAGCACCGACTGGAAGCCGCGCACGTCGCGCCCGTCGCCGGCGGCATCGGGCTCCAGCACCGGGTGCCGTATCGCATCTGCCGCGCCATCGGCATCCGAGATCGGTCGGTCGAGCAGCGACACGGCATCGAAACGTTCCAGGTAGGTCGTATCGGGCAGCACCAGGTCGGCGTAGGCGACCATCTCGCTGGAATAGGCGTCGGAATAGATGATGCGCGGGATGCGGTACTCACCGTCATCGCGCTTGTCGGTAAGCCAGTGCATCGTCTCGCGCGTATTCATCGCCGAGTTCCAACTCATGTTGGCCATGAACAGGAACAGGACGTCCACCGGTTGCGGATCGCCGGCCCAGGCGTTGCGGATCACCGTGTGCAACATGCCGTGCACCGCCAGCGGATACGACCAGGAAAACGCGTGGTCCAGGCGGCGCGGCTGGCCCTTGTCATCCACCAGCAAATCTTCCGGCCCGTGGATGAAGCCCAGCGGCGGCGCATCGAGGCGGCCATCGGCATCACGCGCCTTGCCTGGGCGGTTGGCCGGCGGAATCGGCCGCGGGAAGGGTGGCTGGTAACGGAAACTTCCGGGCGTATCCACCGCGCCCAGCAACAGTTGCAGCAGGTGCAGCGCGCGGCAGGTGTGGAAGCCGTTGCTATGCGCGGAAATCCCGCGCATCGCGTGCATCGCCACCGGGCGGCCGGTCATCTGCGCATGCTTGCGGCCATGCGTGTCAGTCCATTCGATAGGCAGCACCAGCGGATGGTCGAAAGCCGCTTCGGCCAGCTCGCGCGCGATGCGACGAATGGTGTCGGCGGGAATGCCGCAACGTGCTGCCACTGCGTCCGGTGAATATTGCGGATCGAGATAGCGCTCCGCGACAAGGTGGAAGACAGGGCGTGCCTTGCGCCCATCGGGTAACTGGAATTCACCGACGACTACCGGCGACACATCAGCCGACAAGGCCTGGCCCGGTGCGCCGGTATTGCGGTCCCAGCACAAAGGCGCATCATCGGCATCGCGCGCGATCAGTCCGTCATCGGCAGCGCCCGGATGGGAAACCACCAGCCAATGCGCATTGGTGTAGCGCACCAGGTAGTCCAGGTCGATACGGTCTGCTTTCAACAATTCATGGATGAGTGCGAAGGCGAACAGGCCATCGGTGCCGGGCCGGATGCCGATCCACTCATCGGCCACTGCGCCGTAGCCGGTGCGCACTGGATTCACCGCTACCACCTTCGCGCCGCGGCCCTTCAACTGGCCCAGGCCGAGCTTGATCGGATTGGAGTCGTGGTCTTCGGCCACGCCCCACAGCATCAGGTAGCGGGTGTGTTCCCAATCGGGCTCGCCGAATTCCCAGAAGCTGCCGCCCAGGGTGTACAGGCCGCCGGCGGCCATGTTCACCGAACAGAAGCCGCCATGCGCGGCATAGTTGATGGTGCCGTATTGCTGCGCCCACCAGCCGGTGAGCGCCTGCGACTGGTCGCGTCCGGTGAAGAATGCCAGGCGATCCGGAT
>JBBRXD010000003.1:0-30398 GCA_038248775.1 Lysobacterales bacterium
AGATGCCGGAACGGGCTCTGGCCGAGGCCGTGGTTTCCCCCGCCCTGCTGATACTGGGCGAGGTTGCGGCACTGGCGAAAGAGTTGCACTGGTTCGGCCAGGCACCGCTGGACGGCGCGTCGGCGCTGGACCTGTCCCGGGCCGCCTGAGTCATGCCAGAATTGGTGCATGAAGATTGCCCTGGTTACGGCCATCGCCGCCTTTTCACTGGACGAGGACCTCGCGCCGCTGCAAAAAGCGCTGCAGGCCTTGGGCATCGACGCGCCGATCCTGGCCTGGGATGACGCCAGCGTGTCGTGGCAACGTTTCGACGCCGCCCTGCTGCGGTCGCCGTGGGATTACACCGACCGCCTGCCGGAATTCCTCGACTGGGCCGAGCACACCAGCAAGCAGACCGCGCTGATCAATCCGCTGCCAGTGATTCGCGCCAATACCGACAAGCATTACCTCGCGCAGTTCGCTGCCTCGGGCTTGGCCGTGGTGCCCAGCGCATTCGCCGAGCCTGGCGAAGATGCCGGCGCTGCGCTGCTGACATTCCTCGACGCCCAGCGCGATGCGGCGGACTTCGTGGTGAAGCCGGCAGTCGGCGCGGGCTCGCGCGACGCGCAACGCTATGCCCGCGACCAGGTCGCCGATGCCACGCGCCACATTGCGCGACTGCTCGACGCCCGGCGCAGCGTGTTGCTGCAGCCTTACCTGCCGTCGGTTGATAGCGATGGCGAAACGGCGCTGATGTTCTTCGATGGCGTGTTCAGCCACGCGATTCGGAAGGGTGCGCTGCTGCAAAAGGACCAGGGGCCGACCCGAGCCTTGTTTGCACCGGAAAAAATCATGGCGCGTACACCGGGCGCCGACGAACTGGCCTTGGCCAACGCCATCCTCGCCGCCCTGCCCGAGGCACCGCTCGCTTACGCCCGGGTGGACCTGATCCGCGCACCGGACGGCTCGCCGTGCCTGCTGGAATTGGAACTGACTGAACCGTCGCTGTTCTTCACGTTCGCCGAGGGTTCGGCCGAGCGTTTTGCAGCCTCCCTGCATCGCCGGGTCTCGCGGCTGCCCCTGCGGACCATTCCCCTGTAAAATGGGGCGTCCCTCGGGGCCCATGGCCCCCTCTGCAGGAAATCCAAGTAATGAAGATTCTGGTCGCCTACAAGCGCGTGGTGGACTACAACGTCCGCATCCAGGTCCGCCCCGACGGGTCGGGCGTGGTTACCGAGGGCGTCAAGCTGTCCGCCAATCCTTTTGACGACATCGCATTGGAAGAAGCGCTGCGCCTGCGCGACAAGGGCCTGGCCACCGAAGTGATCGTGGCCACCATCGGCCCGGCCGACTGCCAGGCGCACCTGCGCAACGGCTTGGCCATGGGCGCCAACCGCGCCATCCACGTGGTGAGCGACGAAGCCGTGCAGCCGCTCACCGCTGCGCGCGTGTTGTTGAAGCTGGTTGAAAAAGAACAACCGGGCATCGTCATCCTGGGCAAGCAGGCCATTGACGACGACGCCAGCCAGACCGGACAAATGCTCGCCACGCTATGGGGCCGCCCGCAGGCGACTTTTGCCAGCAAAGTGGAAATCAACGGCGAGACCGCGCGCGTTACCCGCGAAGTGGATGCCGGGCTTGAGGTACTCGACGTCGACCTGCCGGCCGTCATCACCACCGACCTGCGCTTGAACGAGCCGCGCTTCATCAAGTTGCCCGACATCATGAAGGCCAAATCCAAGCCAATGGAGTCGCTGCCAATAGCCGAACTTGGCATACCCTCAGCTACCCTATTGACGACCATCCGCTTCGAACCTCCCGCCAAACGCAGCAAGGGCGTGATACTGAAAGACGTAGCCGAACTGATCGCCGCACTGAAGTCGAAGGGCCTGGCATGAACAAGATCCTGATCATCGCCGAGCACTTGAACGGCAAGCTGAACTCCGCGACTTCGCGTTGCGTCACCTGCGCCAACGCGATCAAGGCTGATTCCATCGACGTGCTGGTGCTGGCCGATGCGCCCGATGCCATCGCCGCCGAAGCTGCACAGATCGCTGGCGTGTCGAAGGTGCTGACCATTGCCAACGCCGCCAATGCGCATGCACTTGCGCAGGTACTCGCGCCGCAGATCGTCAAGGTCGCCGCCGGTTACACGCATGTGCTCGCGCCCTCCACCACGTTCGGCAAGGACCTGTTGCCTTGCGTGGCGGCACTGCTGGGCGTGGCCCAGGTCAGCGACGTGATGGCGGTGGAAGACTCGCACACCTTCAAGCGCCCGATCTATGCGGGCAACGCCATCATCACCGTGAAGGCGCCAGCCGACCAGACTGTGGTCGCGACGGTGCGTACCGCTTCGTGGCCGACTACGGGCGATGGCGGCAGCGCTGCCGTTGAATCGGTGAGTGTCGAGGCCGCATTGCCATCGCATAGCCGTTTCGTCGAGCTGCAGCAGGGCAAGAGCGATCGCCCGGACCTGCAGAGCGCACGCAAGGTGGTGTCGGGCGGCCGCGCACTCGGTTCGGCCGATGCGTTTTCCATCATCTATTCACTGGCCGACAAGATGGGTGCTGCCGTGGGCGCATCGCGCGCGGCGGTTGACGCCGGGTATGTGCCCAACGAATTGCAGGTCGGCCAGACTGGCAAGATCATCTCGCCGGAGCTGTACGTGGCGATCGGCATTTCCGGCGCCATCCAGCACCTTACCGGCATCAAGGACGCGGGCACCATCGTCGCCATCAACAAGGACGGCGATGCGCCGATCTTCGAGATTGCCGACTACGGCCTGGTCGGCGACCTGTTCCAGATCATTCCCGAGTTGGAGAAGTCGCTGTAACGCGACGCAATGATGGAGAAACCGATGTGGAGCCCCAGCCCGGACCGGCTGGACCGGGCAAACCTTAGCCGCTTCATGCGCTTCGTGCGCGAAGAGGTTGGCAATGCCGACCTCAATACCTATTCCGTGCTCTATCGGTTTTCGATCGACCAGCCAGCGAAATTCTGGACCCTGCTTTGGGACTTCGTCGGTATCCGCGCCAGTGGCGAACGCACGCCGGTGCTGGTGAACGATGACGGCATGGCGCTCGCGCGCTGGTTTCCCGGCGTCAGTCTGAACTATGCACAGAATCTTCTCCGTTTTGACGACGACCGAATCGCGATCAGAAGCCATGGTGCGGGGTATGACCAGGAGGACATCAGCTACGGCCAACTGTATCGCCGCGTCGCAATGCTGTCAGCCGCAATGCGCGCCGCGGGGGTAGTGCCGGGTGATTTCGTCGCTGCGCTGTTGCCCAATATCCCCGAAACCCTGGTAGCGATGCTCGCTTCCGCCAGCATTGGCGCCACCTGGTTCGCCTGCCCCTCGCATCTAGCGCAAGACGACGCTTTGGCCGCACTGCAAACGGTCGAACCGGCGCTGACATTCACTACGCCGGAAAATCTGCCGCTGGCCGCGCAGCTGTCGTCGGGACGAATCGTCGTTGTCGGCCCAACCGGCGATCTCGACGCCATGGTGACGCCGTTTGAAGCCGCGCAACTGGAATTCGAAATCCTGCCCTTCGACCATCCGCTTTATCTAACCTGCACCCAGGCCAATGGCGGCGCGCGCGAATTGTTGCTGCACGGCGCGGGCGGCACCCTGATCCAGCACCTGAAGGAACTGGTGTTGCATGTGGACTTGCGCCGCGAGGATAAAGTTTTCTTCCATGCGGGCAGCGACACCATGGCCTGGTATTGGCTGGCGTCGAGCCTGGCCACGGGCGCCACGCTGGTACTGCATTCGGGCGACGAACTTCCGCCCGACGGCACCGCCTTGTGGGACTTGCTGGATGAATACGCCATCAGCGTGCTCGGCGTGCACAGCCAGTGGCTGGATGCTGCGGCCAGTTCAGGCAACAAACCCATGGAAAGCCATCGCCTGCTGGCGCTGAAAACGATCCTGACCGCCGGCGCGCGTTTGTCGCCCGAGGCCTACGACTTCGTCTATCGCGACGTGAAGGAACGCGTGTTGCTGGCGCCGATAAGCACTGGCGGCGATACCCTGGCCTGCCTTGCGCTGGGTGCGCCGGTGTTGCCGGTGTATCGCGGCGAAATTCCCTGCCGTGGCTTGGCGATGCGTGTTGAAGTGCTGGATGCCGAACACCAGCCGATAGTGGGCGACGTCGGTGACCTGTGTTGCACGGCGCCGTTCCCGTCCATGCCCATCGGATTTTTCGGCGACGCCGACATGTCGCGTTATGACGCGGCCTATTTCAGCCGCCACCCGGGCTCCTGGTCGCGCGGCGAGCGCGCGACGCTGACCACGCGCGAATCACTCATTCCCGATTAACTGCTGCCCGGTTGACGGAACGGGCAGCCGGTCTTTTCGCGCAGTTCATCCATGCCCACACCGGGCGCAGCTTCCACCAGTTCCAGGCCGTCAACGCCCACGTCGAACACGGCCAGTTCGGTAATGATTCGGTTGACCACGGCAACGCCGGTCAGCGGCAGCGTGCATTCGGGCAGGATCTTGTGCCCGCCATCCTTGGCCACGTGTTCCATCAGCACCACCACGCGCTTCACGCCGGCCACCAGGTCCATCGCGCCGCCCATGCCCTTCACCATCTTGCCCGGCACCATCCAGTTGGCCAGGTCGCCGCTACCGGTCACCTGCATCGCGCCAAGGATGGCCAGGTCGATATGGCCGCCGCGAATCATCGCGAAACTGTCATGGCTGCCGAAATAACTGGCACCCGCGCGCGCGGTAACGGTCTGCTTGCCGGCATTGATCAGGTCGGCATCCACTTCCGACTCAGACGGGAACGGACCGATGCCCAGCAATCCATTTTCCGATTGCAACCAGACGTCCATGCCTTCGGGAATATGGTTGGCCACCAGCGTCGGCAGGCCGATGCCCAGGTTCACGTAGGCGCCGTCGCTGAGCTCCTGCGCCGCGCGCTGTGCCATCTCATCACGAGTCCAGGCCATCTCACCCCTCCATAAATAAAGTCACGCCACTGTAGGAGCGGCCTTGGCCGCGATGCCCTTTTGACAATCACAGCCTTGGCCGCGATGTAGTTTTAGAATCGCGGACAAGGCCGCTCCTACAGGGGGCGGACGGTGCGTTGCTCGATTCGTTTCTCGGGCGTTGCATTCAATACGATGCGATCGACATAGATTCCAGGTAGGTGCACCTGGTCCGGATCAATCGTGCCAACTTCGACAATCTGTTCCACTTCCGCCACGCACACCCTGCCTGCCATCGCGCAGGCCGGGTTGAAATTGCGTGCGGTCTTGCGGAACACCAGGTTGCCGGCGGTGTCGGCCTTCCACGCCTTCACCAGCGACACGTCGGCGTGCAGCGCAGTTTCCATCACGTATTGCTGGCCGTCGAACTCGCGCGTCTCCTTGCCCTGCGCGACGATGGTGCCGTAGCCGGTGCGGGTAAAGAACGCCGGGATGCCGGCGCCGCCAGCACGCAGGCGTTCGGCCAGCGTGCCTTGCGGATTGAATTCGAGTTCGAGTTCGCCGGCGAGGTATTGCCGCTCGAATTCCTTGTTCTCGCCCACGTAGGACGAGATCATCCTTCGAATTTGCCGGGTGCTGAGCAACATGCCCAAGCCGAAGCCATCCACGCCGGCATTGTTGGAAATGGCGGTCAGGCCGGTAACGCCGCTGTCGCGCAACGCGGCGATCAGTGCTTCGGGAATGCCGCACAGGCCGAAGCCACCCACGGCCAGGGTCTGGCCGTCGGCAACGATGCCTTGCAGGGCCGCGGTCGCGGACGGATAAACCTTGTCCATGCGGCTGCGCGCCGGGGCGTGGATTGCGGGGTCGGTCATGGCGCCGGTCTCGTCGGAACTGAGTGCGTAGTGTACCGGCTGCCCCGGGCGCGGATACCCGTACTTAAGGACAGTGGCTGCTAGAATCGCCCGGACCCGGAGGCGATCTTGTGCTGGTCGGGACCCACGACAGAATGCGGAGCCGGCTTTGAGGAATTACGACAGTTGCAAGCGGATTTTGGTGACGGGCGGTGCCGGCTTCCTGGGCAGCCACCTGATCGACCGCCTGCTCGGCCTGGGCCACGACGTGGTCTGCGCCGACAACCTGTTCACCGGCAGCAAGCGGAACATTGAGCACCTGCACGGCAATCCGCGCTTCGAATTCATCCGCCACGACGTGACCTTTCCGCTGTACGTGGAAGTGGATGAGATCTGGAACCTGGCCTGCCCCGCATCGCCGATCCATTACAGCCACGACCCGGTGCAGACCACCAAAACCTCGGTGCACGGCGCCATCAACATGCTCGGCCTGGCCAAGCGGCTGGGTTGCCCGATCTTCCAGGCATCGACCAGCGAAGTCTATGGCGACCCCAGCGTCCATCCACAGACCGAGGACTATTGGGGCAATGTGAACCCGATCGGCCCACGCTCGTGCTACGACGAAGGCAAGCGCTGCGCGGAAACTTTGTTCTTCGATTACCACCGCCAGCACAAGCTCGACATCAAGGTCGCGCGCATCTTCAATACCTACGGCCCGCGCATGCATCCCAACGACGGCCGCGTGGTGTCGAACTTCATCGTGCAGGCGTTGCGCGGCGAAGACATCACCATTTATGGCGAAGGCCAGCAGACGCGTTCGTTCTGCTACGTGGATGATTTGCTGTCGGGCTTCCTGAAATTGATGGCGACTGAGCCTGGCTTCACTGGTCCGGTGAACCTGGGCAACCCGGGCGAATTCACCATCCGGCAATTGGCGGAAGCGGTGATCGAATTGACCGGCGCCGGTTCGAAGCTGGTGTTCCGCCCGTTGCCCACCGACGACCCGATGCAGCGGCAGCCGGACATCGCCCTGGCCCGCAGCAAGCTGGGCTGGGAGCCAACCGTGCAGTTGGACGAGGGCCTGCGTCGCACCATCGCCTACTTCGAAGAGCTGCTGTCGCTGGGCTCGCGCACACCGGACTGAATCTTCAGCGACAGGTGTAATCGACGATCGCGGTGCTGTTGCGGAACGGGTGGGTCAGGTCGTCGGTGTATTCGCCCATCAGCAGGCGATGGCGCGGCAACAGGTTGGCGCGGAACCATCGGCTGAATCCCGCCAGGCGCTGCCCGCGTTCGGTCAAGAGCACGCAACCATTGCGGATTTCGATCGTGCCCGACTGCAGTTGTTCGGTCAGGCGCACGTCCACCAGCCGGTGTTCGATCATGTATTCCTTTATGAACACATCCTGGAAGCGTTCTTGGCGAATGCCGCCACCGCGCTGTTGCAGTTTTTCCAGCAGGTAGAACGACAGCGACCGGTCGATGACCGTCGGCACGGAAATGGCGAAGGCATAGCCGACCAGCAGCCAGATAATTAGCAACTGGATTTTTTCCAGGCTGCTGAAATTCGAGAAAGCGCGCGACACTGTCAAGAGCGCGCCTGCAACGACCACCGCCAGCAACGCGCAGCCGATCGTGCTGTAGAACACCACATCCACCTGGCCGTAGCGCATGCGCAGGACGTAGGCGATGAGCAGGCAAGCCACGAAGAAGACGGTGGCCAGGAAGGCCTTCAGGAATTTGTTCATGTCTTGAATACCAGTAGCTTGTTGCCGATGAAGCTGCCGGCCATCTGCACGCAGGTCGCCAACAGGAATCCGATCCGGTAGTCGAACCCGGCGCGGTCGGTCCAAAGATACAGGATGACGCCGTGGGCGATCGCCAGCAGTGCGTACAGCACGCCGAATGCCCCGGCCTGCGGCAGCATCGGCGCATGCGCAGCGCGAAACACGAAGTGCCGGCTGCTGAAGAAGGAAAAGGTGATGGCGATGCAGGCCGCGATGAAATTGGCCACGCCCGCCGATGCCAGGTGCAGGACTTCGAGGTTGAAGCTGAGAATGGCGAAGTGCAGCGCCGTCGCCAGCAAGCCATTGATGAGGTAGCGCAATGCCTGCGCGCGCATCGGGCTCAATCCTCGTCGAAGGCGCGGACCGGGATCACCACATCCACGAACTCGCGATAGGCGTCCGCCAGCACCGCTCCACCCTTGGCCACGCCACTGAGCATCAGGGTCATCAGCGTGAGCGCGGCAGTCTGCAGGAACACCAGGAACAGCACGCCCAGTGCCACCGAGAACCAGCCGGGCGTGGCGAAGCCGATCAGCTTGAGCACGATGGCGACCAATGCGCCCAGCACCGACAGAATGGAGATGACTACGCAAGCCAGGCCAACCCGTACCAGCACGTCCTCGGCGAATACCATCAGCGCCTTGAAGCCATGCAGCGCCAGGCCGACGAAATTCATCTTGCTCTGGCCGGCGTAGCGCGCACCACGGTCCAAGGGAATGACTGCGAGCCGAAGCTTCGATGCAAGCACCGAGCCGGCAATATGGGTCCACGACTCGTGCATCGCCGACAGACGCTTCACGGCATCGGGCTTCAGCGCCATGAAATTCCCGAAGCTGATACGACGGCCTGTCAGCGCGCCGAAGATGATCTTGTACAACACATAGAAGGCGCGGAATCGCAGCGTCTCGACGCGGCTCTTGCGCTCGGCCACCGCGATGTCGAACTGCGGCGACTGCAAGGCATCGAGTAGCGCATGGATGGTGGCCGGGCGATCCTCGCCATCGGAATCCATCACCACGATGCGTTCCGCATTCGGCAGCTCGTCGGCGACGAACCCCAGGCCCACGGCGATGGCGCGCTGGTGGCCGATGTTGCGGCGCAGCCGGATGATCACGCCAGACAATCCCGCACCGGTCAGGCTGTCGGGATGCAGGGGTTCGCGCACGGAGCCGTCGTCCACGGCAACGATGAAGGCGGAGGCGCCGAAATTGTCCGCCAACTCCATGAACAGCTGACTGGAGGCTTCCCGGTCTTCATACACCGGCGTGACGATGACCAGCGGGATTGTTTGCATCAACACCAGTTCCTGGAATCCATCGGGTTAGGATGCCATGAATTGCTACACTGCCGCGACTCCGACAGGCCTGCAATCCATGACCCAAACCACCCCCAGGGCCGCGCGACTGGAATGGCTGTGGACGCTTTGTCTGGTGTTGCTGCCGGCCCTGGTGCTGGTATTGCTGCGCGGCGTGGATGCCAACTGGGACCTGCGCAACTACCACCTGTACAACCCGCATGCCTGGCTGACCGGACGCGCCGCGATCGACATCGCGCCGGCCCAGCTGCAGACCTGGATCAACCCCATGCTGGACGTGCCGCTGTACTTGCTGGCGACGTCCGGGCTGGATGCGCGATGGACCAGCGTGTGGCTGACCCTGCCCTTCGCGTTCGCAATCTGGATGCTGCTTCGCCTGCAGGTCGCGCTCAGCCCGATTGCGCCCACACGCACCAGCCAGGGAGTCCTGGCCCTCCTGGCGCTGACTGGCGCGGCCACCTATTCCATCACCGGCAACAGCATGAACGATGGCTTCGTGGCCGCTGCCATCCTCGGCGCACTGGTGCTGGTATTGGTGCCTGAAAATGCCAGCCATCGGCGCTGGCTACTGGCCGGCCTGATTGCCGGGACGATGATGGGACTGAAGCTGACGGCGGGTATCTATTGCCTGGCACTCGCCTGCACCGCGCTGGTAGTGGGGCCCTGGAAGGAGCGCGTGTTGCGGCTGTCTGCGTTGGGCGTAGGCGGCGTAATCGGCTTCATCGCCAGCTACGGCTACTGGGGCTGGCGCCTGTTCAAGCTGTACGGCAATCCGTTTTTTCCCTATTACAACAATTTCTTCAAGTCGCCTGAACTCAGGTTTCTGGACTATGCCGACAGTCGCTTCCGGGTGCACGGACTGGGCGAGGCATTGCTCGTTCCCTTTGAATTATTGCGCAGGTCCAGAATATATTCCGAACCGTACTTGAAGGATCCTCGATTGCTGATCGGGTTCCTGGGCCTGATCGCCTTCTACATCCTGGTACGGAAATATCAGCCGGCACTCAAGCAGCGCGCCGCGATGCTCTTGGTTTTCTTCATTAGCGCTATGCTCATTTGGGCGCTGCAATACGGCATCTATCGCTACGCAGCCACGCTGGAACTGATCGGCTCACTCACGTTGGTATTGCTGCTCTCATACCTGCCCCGCTGGCGAAAGCTGGCGCTGGTGCTGGCATTGCTGTTGGTCACCGCCGCGACCAAGCGTCCCAATTGGGGTCATTCGCATGACGCAGCGCCGATGTTCGGTATCCCGCCGGCGCCTGTTGACGCCAATGCAATGGTGCTGATCGCGGACGAAGAGCCCGTCGCTTTCATGGCACTGGGAATGCCGCCGAGCGTGCCGATGGTCGCGGTATCAAACAGCATCCTGTCGCCTGCCTATTGCTCAGGGATGCAGCAGCGGGCAAAGCAGGCAATTGAGGCCCATCGCGGCCCGTTCTGGTTGCTGGCCGAAGACGGTGCCGCCGCCGCACGCGGGCAGGTGATCCTGGGAGACTTTTACGGAATGCGTCGCATAGGACAATGCTTGGATTACCCGAGCTCATTGCGCACCGCGCGGCTGTGTCCACTGGAGCGCGTCGCCGGGATCAGGGCCTGTCCCGAAGCTAGGGGTGCGGAAATACGCTAGGCGCTTGGGTCGGTGCTGGCGCGGGACTTCCGGGTGGCCTTGGCAAAGCTCGTCCAGGGCACGAAGTCCATTGGTGTGCCGCACGCCTTCGAAAGGGCCAGCAGCCGGTCAATTGCGTACGATATCCACCCGGGCCGGCACCGGCGGCCCGGCCAATCACGTCGGCCCGTGCCGACACGGTGCAGCGAATCCGCGACACGGCAGACCATGACCGGTAAACTTGCCAACCCAACCTAGTCCAACACAACACGGCTGAAGTTCGCCGGACCCATACTCATGCATACGCCTTCCATGCAAGCAGGCAAGGATGCCGCCTTGGCTGTCGATCTCGACGGCAGTCTGCTGCGCTCCGACCTCCTGCTGGAGTCGGCGCTGACGCTGCTTGGTCACGAGCCGTGGATGCTGTTCGTGTTTCCGTTCTGGCTGCTGCGCGGCAAGGCGCACCTCAAGCAGCAAATTGCCCGCCGGGTGGAGCTCGATGTCGAATTCCTGCCTTGGGATCCGCGCGTGCTCGCTCTCGTGCGCGATGCCGCCGGCAAGCGGGAAGTGGCGCTGTGTACCGCAAGCGATGAAAAACTTGCCAAGGCCGTCGCTGAACACCTTGGATGTTTCGACGTGGTGCTGGCCAGCGACGGCGAACAGAACCTGTCCGGAAGCAAGAAGGCGGCTGCGCTAAGCAGTCGCTACGGCGAAGGCGGCTTCGATTACATCGGCAATGAGCGGATTGACCTGGCGATCTGGAAGCATGCTCGCCGTGCCATCGTGGTGAACGCACCGTCATCTCTGGCGACGGCCGCGGGCAAGCTATGCCCGGTGGAATCCTTCCTGCCAGCCCAAGGCCGGCCCTGGCGGCTGTGGATCAAGGCCCTGCGCCTGCACCAATGGCTGAAGAACTTGCTGGTGTTCGTGCCGATGCTCGCCGCGCACCGCTTCCTCGATCCAGCGACCTTGCTGACCTGCGGCCTCGGCTTCGTCGCCTTCGGTCTGTGCGCTTCAAGTGTCTACCTGCTCAATGACCTGATCGACCTGAATTCCGACCGCCATCATTCGAGCAAGCGCCGACGACCCTTTGCCGCCGGCGACTTGCCGCTCGTGCAGGGCGCGCTGATCTCGCCAGCACTGACGCTGGTAGCGTTCGCCCTGGCTGCGTGGTTGTCTCCGATGTTTGCCGGTGTGCTCGCCGGCTACTACCTTTTGACGCTGGCCTATTCGTTGCGCTTGAAAAAGCGTGTGATGGTCGATGTGCTCGTGCTCGCCGGCCTGTATACGATCCGTATCCTCGGCGGCGCAGTGCTTCTTGCCACGACGCCATCGTTCTGGTTGCTGGCGTTTTCGATGTTCCTTTTCCTTAGCCTCGCGATGGTCAAACGCTACACCGAACTGCGGGCGCTGCTCAGTCAGGGCAGGAACAAGCCCACCGGCCGCGGCTACGACGTCGAGGACCTGCAACTGTTGCAAGCGCTCGGCGCTGCCAGCGGTTACCAGGCAGTGCTGGTGCTGGCGCTATACATCAACAGCACGGCCAGCGAGCTGCTTTACCGCCGGCCGGAGGTGCTGTGGCTGCTGTGTCCCTTGCTGCTCTACTGGATCAGCCGCATCTGGATGATCGCCCACCGTGGCGTGATGCATGATGACCCGGTGATCTTCGCAGCCACAGACCGCACCAGTCAGATCATCGTGCTCGCCTGCGCCTTGGTCGCGGTCGGGGCGATCTGATGGCCGTGGGACAGTCATGGGGACGCTATCCGCGGGTAACGCAACGCGTTTTCACGCCGATCCGCAGGGACATACCCGTACCCGAGTTGGAGGGAAGCTGGCTGCCGTTCGGCAATGGCCGCAGCTATGGCGACAGCTGCTTGAACGACGGCGGCACCCTTGTCCACACTCGCCAGCTCGATCACTACCTGCAGTTCGATGCCGACAGCGGCGTGCTGCGGTGTGAGGCGGGCGTGCAACTGGCCGACATCCTGGCACTGGTGGTTCCGCAAGGCTGGTTCCTGCCAGTGTCGCCTGGCACCAAGTTCGTCACCGTCGGCGGCGCGATCGCCAATGACGTGCATGGCAAGAACCACCACCGCGCCGGTACTTTCGGCGAGCATGTGCGCGCCTTCGAGTTGTTGCGCAGCAATGGCGAACGATTGCTCTGCACTCCGCAGGAAAACGCACCCTGGTTCGCGGCCACGGTCGGTGGCCTGGGTCTGACCGGGATGATCACTTGGGCGGAAGTTGCCTTGCGGCGTGTTCCCGGGCCGTGGCTCGCCATCGAGACCTGCAAGTTCCGCAACCTCGACGAGTTCTTCGCGCTCTCGACGGAATCCGATCAAGACTACGAATACACGGTGGCCTGGATCGATTGCGCCGCGCGTGGCAAAGCGCTTGGCCGCGGTATGTTTTCCCGGGCCAACCATACGACCAAGCCGGGCCATGGCAAGACGCCGACCCGACGCCTGCGTGGCATACCATTCACTCCGCCGGTGTCGCTGGTGAATCCGTTAAGCCTGCGCGCGTTCAACGCCGTGTACTGGCATCGCCAGTGGCGACGGTGCCATGCAGCGATCGGCCACTACGAGCCCTATTTCTACCCGCTCGATGCGCTGTCGGACTGGAACCGGATCTACGGACCGAACGGTTTTATCCAGTACCAATGCGTGGTGCCGCCGGTCTCGGCAGCGGCGGCGACCGCCGAGTTGCTGCGCCGCATCCAGGCTAGCGGATCGGGCTCGTTCCTGGCCGTGCTCAAGCAATTCGGTGATCGGCCACCGATCGGCTTGCTATCGTTTCCGCGGGCAGGCACCACGCTGGCGCTGGATTTTCCGGTCGACAAGCGCGGCGACGTGTTTAAATTACTCGACGGCCTCGACGACGTCGTCGCGGACGCCGGTGGCGCCGTATACCCGGCCAAAGATGCGCGGATGCCAGGGCACAGATTTCGGCAGTATTTCCCGAACTGGCTGAAGTTCCAGTCCTTTATCGATCCTAAAATCTCGTCCAGCTTCTGGCGTCGCGTCATGGAATCCTGAGCAATGCAAAATATTCTGATCATCGGCGCTACATCAGCCATCGCTGAAGCCTGCGCGCGCCGCTACGCAGGTACCGGCGCGACCCTGTTCCTGACCGGCCGCGACGCCGGGCGCCTGCAGGTGATCGCCGATGACCTGACCGTGCGCGGCGCGAAAGCCGTACATATCCAGGTACTGGATGTGAACGACTACGCCATGCACGGCGATACACTCACTGCTGCCTGGGGCGCACTGGAACGAATCGATGTGGTACTGATTGCGCACGGCACCCTGCCCGACCAGGCAAAGTGCGAAGCATCCAGCGACTACGCGATCGCCGAGTTCAACACCAACGCCACCGCAACTATCGCGCTACTGACCGGCCTTGCGTCGAGAATGGCGGCGCAGCATGCAGGCACCATCGCGGTGATTTCCTCAGTTGCCGGTGATCGCGGCCGGGCCAGCAACTACCTGTATGGCAGCGCCAAGGCTGCAGTGAGCAGCTTCCTCAGCGGCTTGCGCCAGCGGCTGTCGCGTGAAGGCGTCAACGTGCTTACGATCAAGCCTGGGTTTGTCGATACGCCGATGACGCGCGAGTTCAAGAAGGGCTTGCTCTGGGCCAGTGCCGACCAGGTGGCAGCCGGCATCCTGCGCGCGATCGACAAGCGTCGCAGCGTCGCCTACCTGCCATGGTTCTGGTGGGCAATCATGTTGGTCATAAAGCACATTCCAGAAGTCGTGTTCCGCAGGATTAAACTGTGAATTCCGCGCTGGCCAAAGACGCGAAGATCGTCTTGACCGGAGCCGCCGGCCTGGTCGGGCAAAACCTGCTGGTCGAACTGGAGTCGCGCGGCTACACGAACATCGTCGCGATTGACAAGCACACCTACAATCTGGCGATCCTGCGCGAGCTGCATCCGCAGGTGCGGGTCGTCGAGGCCGACCTGGCGGAGCCAGGCGAAGCGATCTCGGCTGAAGCCTCTCCCGCCAGATGGGAGGCGGCCCTGGTAGGGGCGCAGGTGGTGGTGCAGTTGCACGCACAGATCACCGGCAAGCATCACGCTGAATTCGAACGGAACAACATACTTGCAACTTATTTCGTGCTTGAGGCCTGTCGCCGCCATCAGGTGCCGTATCTGGTCCACATCAGTTCATCGGTGGTCAATTCCGCGGCCGACGACAGCTATACGCGAACCAAGAAGGACCAGGAAGCAATGGTGCAAAAGTGCGAACTGCCGCACTGCGTGCTTCGACCGACGCTGATGTTCGGCTGGTTCGATCCCAAGCACCTGGGATGGCTGTCGCGTTTCATGGCGAAGGTGCCGGTGTTCCCAATCCCCGGCGATGGCCGCTACATGCGGCAGCCTTTATACGAGCGGGATTTCTGCCGGTGCATCGCCTGGTGCATCGAGAATCAGCCGGCCGGCACGGTCTACGACGTGGTCGGCGATACGCGTATCGACTACATCGATATTATTCGCACCATCAAGCGGGCCAAGGGTCTGCACACCCTGATCCTGAAAATTCCAGTCGGTCTATTTTCCTTCCTGCTCAAGGTCTATGCGCTGTTCTCGCGCAAGCCACCGTTCACCGCCGACCAGTTGAGCGCACTGGCTGCGGGCGACGATTTCGTTGGCGTCGACACCAAGGCGGTATTCGGTGTTACCCAGACCGAATTTGAACTTGCCATTCGCGAAAGCTATTGCGATCCGCGTTACAGCCATATCATTCTGAAGCGATAGCCATGACGCAGAGAAAATTCGCCGTGCTGGGCGCCGGCCCGATGGGATTGATGGCAGCGCTGGAGCTGCTGAAACTCGGTCATCAGGTCGATATATACGAACGCGACGATCGCATCGGCGGCATGTCGGCCAGCTTCAATTTCGACGGGCTGGAAATCGAGCGCTACTACCACTTCATCTGCAAGACCGACACGTCGCTGTTCGAGCTGCTGGCCGAGCTCGGCCTGTCCGAAAAGCTGAAATGGACCGATACCCGGATGGGCTATTTTTACAACGGTACCCTGTACAGGTGGGGCACACCGTGGGCCTTGCTGTCGTTTCCCAAGCTCGGCCTGGTCAGCAAGTTCCGCTATGCGCTGCATGTGATGGCGACCAAGAATGTCAAGGACTGGTCCTCGCTCGACAAGGCCAGTGCGACGACCTGGCTGCGTAAATGGCTGGGAAAGGCCGGTTATGAGACGCTGTGGCAGCGCACTTTCTACCTGAAGTTCTTCGAATACACCGAGAATCTTTCCGCCGCCTGGATCGGCACGCGCATCAAGCGCATCGCTTTGTCACGCAAGAACCTTCTGCAGGAAAGCCTGGGCTACCTGGAGGGTGGTTCGGAGACACTGCTCGCAAAAATGGAACACGCCATCCGCGAGTTGGGCGGCCGGATCCACCTGCGCTCGGGGATCGACAGGGTGCTCGTCGAAGACGGCAAGGTCGCCGGCATCCTGGTCGGTGGACAGCCCCATGCCTGCGACGTCGTCGTCTCGACCGCACCGCTGCAGTACGTGCCAGCGCTGGTGCCGGACCTGCCGCCGGAATTCGCCGAACGCATCCGCCGCATCGAGAATATTCCAGTCGCCTGCGTAATTCTCAAGCTGAAGAGATCGCTCAGTGAAAATTTCTGGATGAACATCAGTGATCCCGGCATCGATATCCCGGGCCTGATCGAGTATTCCAATCTCAATCCCGGCACGCGCGAAGGCGAGCATATCGTCTATGCGCCGTTCTACATGCCCAAGACTCATCCGAAATGGTCGCAGCCGAACCAGGAGCTGATCGACGAGGTGATCGGCTACCTTGGCCGCATCAATCCTGAATTCCGTGCCGACTGGGTGTTGGCGCAGCATTGCCATCGTTACGATTTTGCGCAAACCATCTGCCCGCCCGGGTTTTGGGAAATGCTGCCGCCGATGAAGACGCCGGTGGAAGGTTTGTTCATGGCCGATACCGCGTACTACTACCCGGAAGACCGCTCGATATGCGAAAGCATTGCGGTGGCCTCCACGCTTGCACGCCTCGCTGCACAGCCCCGGGCTTGAACCCGTTGATGTCTGCACACCCCACTCGCATCGTTTCGCGGTTCGCTATCGGCCTGTTGAGCCTGCTGGCGCTGCTGAGCCTCGCGATCGCCATTGCTCCCGAACCTCAACCACGGCCCCTGCTTCCGGCGAACGGCATCGTGGTCGATAGCGGTTTCATCCGCAACGATCCACCGCGCGATTACGAGGCGCGCAAGGGCATTCTTCGCTCGCCGGAGCTGGCGACGTGGCGCTCCTGGAAT
Organism: Lysobacterales bacterium; assembly: GCA_038248775.1. Classification (GTDB taxonomy): domain Bacteria; phylum Pseudomonadota; class Gammaproteobacteria; order Xanthomonadales; family Xanthomonadaceae; genus Arenimonas. The sequence continues at coordinate 16,800 of JBBRXD010000003.1, forward strand.
CCCACCGATGGCAGCGTGCCCGGCGACGCACATAGCCTGCCATTTCCAACGCCGCGCTTCATGGCCGTGCCCTACCAGGGATTCGCCGGCGATGCCGATATCCAACTGGACCTCGAGTGCATTGCCAGCCGCGCCCGGCTTTCGATCGCCAACGCACGCACCAATACGCAGTGGGCGGAGGTCCTGGTCCATCCGCCAGACGGTTGGTGCGTGGGCGACTCACGCCTTATCGCACACAGCGGTAGCCGCCAACATTACCTGGCGTTCGGTACGCCATTCGAGGTGTCACTGCTGGCATGGCTGAAGACGCGTTTTCCCGGACTATTGGTGATTTACCTCGTCGTGTTCGCTGCGGTGGCGGGACTGTGTGTCGTTTCCGCAGCCTGGCTGCGCCGGCTATGGCCCTCGGGCGACGAGATGGTATTGGGCATGATCGGACTTGGCCTGCTTGGTTACGCCATGTTCTTTGCGTTCTATCTGCTGCGTGGCGCAGGACTGCTTGCCTGTGTTTTGGCCTTGATCGCCTCCGGTGTCGGCCTCTACAAACTCTGGAATTCCCGAGACCGCCTCCACCCGGCGGCGTCTGTCGCCGTCGCCTGGCGACTGCCAACGCTGGCTTGGCTGCTCGTTTCACTGTCCTACGCGCTGCTGCTTTTCAGCGTGGACAATGGCGCCGGCCCCTGGCTGGCGAATGCGCGCTTCGTACCGGTGCGCTGGTCGACCGACAACCAGTTGCCATCGCTCGTTGGCGAATACCTCGCAAGACTCAATCTCGCCGACCTGGATCTGAACCCCTGGCTTATTTCGGATCGAACACCGCTCAGCTACGGCCTGCATGCTTGGCTGCGTGCGCCGACGTTGTTGCTTACGCGCGGCAACGACGGCCCACACATTGCTCCCTTCGTCCACACCTTGATCGGCATCGTCCTGAACACGGCTTGGGTGCCGGTGCTTGTCCACATGCTGCGCCGTATTGGTCTGACCGTGCGGATAACTGCACTTGCCCTGTCGGTCACCACGCTGCTGCCGTTCTGCATTTTCAATTCGGTATACATCTGGCCGAAGCTGCTGGGTGCGAGCTTTGGGCTGCTTGCCATCTGGCTGCTGTTGATCGAGCGTACCAAGCCGGAAACCGAAACTGAGCAGCGGAGTCGCTGGATCCAAGCGGCATTGCTTTCCGCCATGGCCCTGCTGTCGCATGGCGGAACGGTGTTCGGCATCCTCGCCATGCTTGCCCTCGCCTTCACGTATTCGCCCCGACCGCGGCTCTCGACTCTGCTCGCCTCGGGGCTCGCGGGAGTCTCGCTACTTGTTCCCTGGATGCTATGGCAACGGGTGGTGCAGCCCAACGGCAATGCGCTGCTCAAATCCGTGTTCGGCGGCACTTATGGATTCGACGAGAGAACCGTGGGTGTGTTGGAAACAATCCAGCGCAGCTATGCCCAGATTACTGTTGGCGACTGGCTGGGCATGAAACTGGATGCGCTGCGGACCCTGCTATGGGCGCCGACGCAAACAACCTGCGGAATGGGCGAAATGGTCGCCGGCGCCCATGGCGTTGACGCGTGGCGCATCGGCGACTTTCTTTCACTGGCGCCTTCGATAAAGTTCCTGTGGCTCGGACTGGCGGTGCTGGCATGGCCAGCGTTGAGACATGGCAGGTCAGTGCGGCCAGCATCGCTATTGCTTGCCGTGGGTTTGTTGGGAGTCGCTATAGACACCTTGGGCGCCTGGGACTGCCAGATCATCCACACCCAATCGTACCAGGCGGTGCTCGCAATCATCGTCGGCTTGCTCTTGCTGTTGCTGCAGTCCGGGCCCAGGCGATTTGGCCTAAGCGTGGTCATGCTTTCGATGATCTACGGCGCGATTGTCTGGGTGTACGACCCGTTGGTAGATGCCCTCAGGCTCGACCCGTTTGCGTTGGCGGGATATTGCCTGCTCTGGGCGCTCGCCGCCTACTGGGTGGGCAGTTTGCCCTCGTCGGGCCAGCCGTCGGAAATCCGCTCATGATCGGCAGGACCTTCCCGCGCTTCCTGTTTGCAGGTGGCGTGGCCGCGCTGGCCAACATCGCCTCGCGGTACTTGCTTGGCTTCATGATGCCCTATGTGCCATCGATCGTGATCGCATACCTGATCGGTATGCTTACCGCATTCCTGCTCAATCGACGTTTTGTGTTTCACGGCGCCGGCAATTCGCTCCATCAACAGGTACTTTGGTTTTCATTGATCAACGTCCTGGCACTCGTGCAGACGATTCTCGTCAGTCTGGTGCTTTCGCGCTGGCTGTTACCTTGGGCAGGGTGGATCTGGCAGGCAGAAACAATCGCCCACGTGGTCGGGGTGATCGTCCCCGTATTCAGCAGTTATCTCGGCCACAAGCGGCTGACGTTTCGCCGCTAGTCGCGGTGCCGGACCTCAGGGCTTGATGATCAGCTGTCGGCCGTTGTCGCAGGCGAATTGCTTGCCGTCGTCGTCGAAGGTGACCACCAGCCTGTAGTCGCCCGCATCAAGCCCGCTGCTGGACAGCAGTTGCTCGAATCCGGAGCGCTGCGCCCAGGCACCGATGTTGAAGTAGGAAGGAACGTCTGGGCGATCCAGGCGTCCTTCGATCGGTGCATCCCAGGCTTGTTGCCCATCCGCCGAAATCGCACGCAAGCGAATTTTCGCCGGCACCGAATTGCTCGCTTCGCTATAAAGGAAGCCGGCGGCAACGAAATCCGAACCGCCCTTGATCGTGGCCGGCGCGTTGGCGAAGGGCGTCGCATCAAGCCGCTCAAGATTGCAGGTGGTAACTGCTGTCGGGGCAACGGTAGCTTCGATCAGGGCGAACCGGGCCGCGGCCGGACCGGTGTCAGCCGGCCCAGCATCCGGCTGGATTGCAGGAACCACTGGGCGATCGCAACCGGCCATGATCGCGCAGAGAAACAATAGGCTTGCGCCAGCGGAAACGGTGATCCTGTTCATGAGTACTCCATCGTTCGCCCGCGCTACGGCGCGCTATTTGTAGACGTCGCAGCCGCCGACGCGGAAGCGCTTCCTGTTCATCTCGGTGACCCTGAGCAGTGCCTCGTATTCGGCCGCCACGTCAGCTCGGCTCGAAATCGGATTCGGGCAAACGATCACCAGCCCAACTGGAAAGGCACCAGAATAACTGGCCGGATCCTTGCGCATGCGGGCCAGATCCTCCAACGGGATGCTGTCAATCACCAACATCGCCCGACGCGTCGCGTAATAGGGCACTTCGGAAGACCATTGCATGCCGAAGCCCAGGATCACCTCGTCAGGCGCGGTATTCCGTCGTGCAAATGTTGCAAGCGCCTGGGACTGCGGATTTAGCAAGCTTCTGTCGAACAGCGGCAGGAAGTCTCGCTTGAATCCAAAGAGCAGAAAGGCAACCATCACTCCCGTGGCCACGAAGGCAAGCTTGTCGTCCCAGGTCGTTCGCAGTGCCTCGATACCGCAGGCAGCGACCGCCAGCAAGAACACGCCATTGGCATACTGGTAGTAGTTATGCACCGAATGCAGGTTCGCGAACATGAAGAATGGAACCAGGTAAGCGAGCAACAGCATCCCAGTCAGGACGCGGATGCCGCGGCCGAACACAGCAACCAAGCCGAGCATGATCGGCAGCACGAATTGCGAACCGAGTAACTCACGAGGTGCCCTGCCGAACACGACGTGATGCCAGTACACTGAGCTGGTCTTCTGCTCCCAGTTTCCGTAGTTCCAGGTGGCCAGGTTCTGCGATGTCAACAAGTGGCCCCAGATAGTTTTGCTTTTCTGCACGTCCCCGTAGTGGATCCAGGCTGCCGTCATCAGCAAAGCGACGAAGACGGCGCCTGCGATTGGCAAGCTCCGCCGCAACAATTGGACAACACCATCACTGCGGCGCTCAACGTAGAAGCGGGAGAGCAGGAACAGGGCGGTTGCAAAACCAAGTCCGAAAAAGGTCGTGATCTTGATCAACGCTCCCAGGCAGGCCGCTACGAACATGGCGACCAGAACTGCACGGCGCGGAGAATGCCAGTACTCGACAGCCAGGGCAAGGAAGGCAACCGAAAAAAATAGTGCCGTGGACTCGATCATGAACGTCCGCGACCAGAACAGGTACAGCGGCGACAGCAGGAAAATCAGGCAGACGGTGTCGGCAAGTCGCTCCTTGCCAGTGATCTGGCGAAGGCAGTGGCGCAAGGGCACCAGGGTCGCCAGCGCAAACAGCCAGGAAATCAGCCTTCCCGCCTGGTCGAGGTTCAGCGGTAGCGCGCTGCTCGTGCTCAGGACAATAGCTTGGAACAGAGGAAATTCGAAGGGTATCGACCACGGGGCCCCCAGCACCGGCGTCGGGTAGGCCAGCCAGTTCGCGGTGGTCGACATCCAATAGGATGAGATCGCGGTTTGCGTCTGTCGGAAAGCATGCGCTTCCAGGATCGGCAAGTGCCAGCTCGAAGCGAGCACCAACAGTGAAACCAGAAAGCCGCCCACGAGCGGCCAGCGCAGGGAAAAGGGTCCTCGGCCGGCGTCCGCAACCGGGGATGCGGACCCTTCTGACAATTTTCTCATCGAGTGACTTCGACGTTTCTTCCGTTATCGCAGACGAAGCGCTTGCCGTCCCGAGTGAAACTGACCTCTAGATGATAAAGGTCGGGGGGTAGTCCACTGGTTTGTACAGTCTGGAGGAATCCGGAGCGGAAAGCCCAGTCGCCCACTTTCAGGAATTCAGGCAAGCCCGGCCGATCCATGCGCCCTTCAATCGCGGTTTCCCAAGCCTGCTTCTGATCCTGGGACACCAGGCGCATCCGGAGGTTGTCCGGCACCGATTTCGTTCCGGCGTCAAACAGGAAACCGCCGATGTCGAATTGGCTCTCGGCCTTCACCGGCAAGGGCTCCGATGCGAAGTGCGCGCCGTTGATGGTTTCGATATTGCAGGTCGTCAAGTCGGTGCGATCAACGGTCAATGGTGCCGAGACAAGCACGCCGGCGGTCTCGGCAGCGGGCAAGGAAACCGGCGCAGGCGCGCCACCCGCAGCAGGGGCGGACTCGCTTACGGCAGATGCCGACTCAGGTTCAGTCGGTTTGCATCCGGACAGTTGCGCGCCGAATGCCAACACCAGGCAAAGAGCGAGTGGCTTACTGGACGGGGTGTGTTTGAGCTTCATTTTCGTCTCTGCTGGGGTTGGGCCGTGCAAGGCGCGGCTCCAGGCTGCCGGCAAACCGAGATCAGCCATGTCGGTATGATAAACCGAGTGCGTAGCGGCTTACAGGGTCTTGACCGCGGCCAATACCGACGGGACCATCATTCCATCCATGCCCTCTCGGAAGTTGTTGGTCAGGAAGCCGCAAGACGGAGCGTAGCACACTGCATATCGCACCACGCTGAAACCGGCGTCATGCAGCATGGAACCCAGGTCGGCCCCAAAATTGTAAAAGGTATAAATGCCACCTTCACGCAGGCCGTCGCCATGGTATTCGCTGGGCAGGAATTCCTGCAGCGTCCCGTCGGGCAACAGCTTGCCCCGAACGAGGGTCTTTGCCTCCCAAGGAAACCAGGGCATGGTGAATAGCGCCGTGCCGCCCGGTCGCAATACACGGAACATCTCTGCCAATGCGACGCGCACATCCGGCACATGCTCGAGCACGTCGTTGTGCACTATTCCGTCGAGCGAGCTATCGCCGTATCCCAAGTCCATCAGGTCCTGGTGTGCGGCACTTTCCTTCGTGCCCTGGAATGCCGGCCGCGGCATGATCGCTCCTGGATTGACGTCAGGCCCGAAGTATTCCGACAGCGCGATACCGGGCCAACGCTGCGGCATGATCCGGGCAAGCGGCGTGAAGGCCTCCATAAGCGCCAGGTTCGCATCGCTGCTGGGAAACAGCTCGGCCATTACATGTGCCAACAGACGCGATCGGGCATTCAGCCCACAGACCTGGCATACCATCCCCTCGCGAAGATTGATGTGCTTGCCGAGCATCGCCCCACCAAAAACTGTCATTGGCGTAACGCGCTCACAGATCACGCAAAACCCATCGCGAACCGGTGCGGCGACAACGTAGTCCTCGACCAGACGCATTCGCGGCAGAGACAGGTCCGCCTTGGCAGTGAGCGCAGCGGGGGAATCGAACCAGCTAATCTCAGGGAACATTGGATTCCGATGAAACAAGGCCTTTTCGGGCAAAGTTTAACCCAATGGAAGCCACACCTGTTCTTGTGCTTTCGCACTCGGAATTGAACCTCCAGATGAGACGCTTCATCAAATCGCCCCTGGACTCGCGGCTGGTGCCAGAACAAGGCAAAGTCTGTTATCGCGTCACGCAATCATCTGGCTGTTGCCTGGCGCAAGGCGGTGGCTTGGCAAAGCGGGCCCCGGCTGGTCACACCTGCGCGTTTTCGAGTCCGAAATACGCCTTTAGGTACTCCAGGTATTTCTCAGCCGCCTGGCTGGTTTGTGCCTGAAGCGGAAAACGTTGCGCAACCCAACTCTGCACGCTTCGCACCTCCTCCAGATGCGGGCGATGATCGGCGCCGATGGTAACGCCGGCAGCGTGTCGCCGATGCAGGTTCAAGGATTGCGGGCAAAACGCCAGCGAACCGCCGGCAAGCACGTGCAGGTACGTCAGCCAATCCCCGGCGATACGATATCCGGCGATTTCGTCGGCATGGCGATCGAGCACGTCGGCCAGCGCGGCACGGCGGAAGACCACGGCGCTGACATTCGGGATGGTGTTCTTGACCGCCAGCCCATGCGCCAATTCCTGGTCGAGATCAGCGACGAAATCCTTGCGCCAGCGGTCGGCGCCGAAATCGGCCACGTAGTCGAGGTAATCTGGGCACAACTGCTCGGCGTGCTCGCCGACCTGTTGCGACTGGCAGTAGCTCATGACGACGCCCGGGTCGGCGAACGCAGGCATGACCTTGCTGAGGAAGTCGAGCTCGGAAAGATCATCGGCTTCAGCAATCCAGACGAAATCGCCACGCGCGGCACGCACGCCCTTCTGCCACTGCCGGAACACCGACCCGGAGTTCTGCTCGCTCGGGATGATCCGCAGCGGCATCGTTTTCCCGAGCTCGGCCAATACGGCCAGACTGTCATCGGTGGAGCCATCGTCGAGAACGATCACCTCATACGGCACCAATGTTTGTCCGACGACAGACCCCAACCGGGCCTGCAAGTAGCGCGCGTAGTTGTAGTTGGGTACGACGACCGAAACTCTGGGCTGTGCCAGTCCAAACCTGCCAAGCAGATCGTGCACGTAGTCGGGGAATGAAAATTCGTCATCGACGACAGCCTTGCCTTCGCGACCCAGGCGACGACGCGCCGCCGGGTCGGACAGCAGCTCGGCGCATTCGTGCGCGTAGCGCTCGACCTCGAGCGCAGGCACAAGGCGGCCGCCAGCGCGTTCGAGCAATCCATCGAAGCCGCCTACCCCGGCAAAGGCGACGACCGGCAGGCAAACGTCGAAGGCCTCCATGATCACCGTCGGGAACGGATCCTCGCGAGACGTGAGCGCATACAAGTCGCTACCCGCGTAGTAAGGATCGGTGTCGGAATCGCGGCCGGGAAAATGGAAGTGGCCGGAAAGTCCGGTGGCCTTGATCTTCGCGCGCAGGATCGGTTCCAGCCCGAGGTCCGGATGGCCAAGCCAGACCATGTGTACGCGGGAGTCCCCGCGTACCAGACGTTCGCCGATTTCGACGAAAAGGTCAGCGCCCTTGCGCAAATCCGCATAGCCCACACTGAGCACAATCAGAGCGTCGGCCGGCAACGCCAGGCGTTGGCGCAGATCACTGCGCACAGCAGCGATTTCCTCCAAGGACTGGTACCGGTTGCGTTTGTACAGACCCTGGGGGCGGATCAGCACACGCGCCGGATCCAGAGGCGCGAATCGCTCGAAGCCCTCACGAACCAGGTTGCTGGCGAATACCACCAGATCAGCATCCCGCGCGATGAGCTTGGCATGGTCCTGCAGGGCCATACTCTCGATGACGCCGGGAAGTTCATGCACCAGCGAGAGCACGCGAATACCGGCGCGCTTCAGGTCGGATACGAATTTTCCGGAAACAGTCGTGTTGGCGATGGCGAAGTCGACGCCCTCGGCCTTCAGTCTGCGCGCCAGCTCCGCGCCGGCTTGGGTGCCGCCTCCACAGAAGAGCTCATGGACCTTTGCTGCCTGCCGGAACTCACCCTCCAGGAAGCCGCCGCCGAGCAACACGGCATCCACGGGTCCGCCCAGAGTGCGTGACAGCTCCCGACACAAGTTGACCGACAGGTATTGCGCGCCATGCGGATGGGCATCGTGCGAAACGACGACGACCCGGGGCACGACCTTGCCAGCGGGTTGTGCGTTTTGCTGCGCCGTCGCACCACCGGTCAAGGCATTCCTGGTCGCCTCCAGGTACGCGTATCCGTAGCGGCGGTCGGGCTCCAGGTAGGCTCCTTCCGCCCACTCGTTCCAGGCATTGACGAAGACCAGCGATTCGCCGTCGATTGGATGCTGGCGCGAGTAGTCAACTGCCGACGCCAACCAGTCGCGATAACGCTCGGGACTGGAGTGGGCGAACATGTAGCCTTGCTGCGGCTTGCGCGCCTCATTATCCCAGCCGGGGAAGACGCCGCGGATCAGGTTGAATTCGGGGACCGGCCAATTTTTCGATTGTTCAACCAGTTCCTGGTAATCGATGACGTAGCCAGTGAAATCCGGATTGAGCGAAGGCAGGCTCGCATTGATGCTGGGCAGGTTGCGCGCCAGCTTGTGCGGAGGAAACTCCACGGCTACATCGAAACCAAACGGACGCGGATCTTCGGCGTCGAACTGCACCATTACCAGCAGTATTTCACCGATGCCGACATCGCGGCAGTGTGTCCGCCAGCGCGCAACAGTATCGGCGCAATCGGGCAGCAATGCCGGTCGATAGACGATCAGCAGTGGACGGCCGCCTACACGGATGTAGCGTGGATCGCGCAGGATCGGCTCGATATCCTGGATAAATCGCAGGTCGCTCTCTGCCGTGTGCTTCTGGCCGAGCAGCACGTCATTGTCATGGCCATCCCAGCGGCGCGTCCAGTTTTCGTTCGCCCAGCAGATGCAGAACGGGAAATCGAAGGACGGATTGCCGATGAACTGTTCAAGCGGTCGCTCAAGCACGCGACGGCCATCGAACCAGTAGTAGTGAAAGCAGAATCCATGCACCCCGTAGTGCTTGGCGAGCTCGATCTGCCGTTCCATCACTTCAGGCAAACGCAAGTCATAGAAGCCCAATTCGCCAGGAAGATGCGGTTGCTCGTGACCATCGAACTGCGGCACGGCCTTGCTGACGTTGGTCCATTCGGTAAAGCCTCGGCCCCACCACTCGTCGTTTTCCGGGATTGGATGGAACTGCGGCAGGTAGAAAGCAATCAGTTTGGCGCAAAGCTCTTCCAGATTGACGGGCTCGGGCGCAAGGGGAACATAGGCCTGCGGGCCGCTATTGGTTCGCGCGGTCGCAATGGTGATCTGGTTTGGCGGAAGTGGCTTGTCCACGGCGTATGCCACCGGAAAGGCCAAGGGCACAACTCGCTTTGATTGCCAGCGACGGTAAGCACCGGTATTGCGCAAGAATGGCGTGAACAGCAGGAACAGTGCCGACTTTATTCTCAAGCGCATCGACCACGGCATCGGAAAGGCGAGATAGACTGATTTCAGCAGACCGGTTCGATCGTGGCCTTCCAACGTCGGCTTGCCAGACAGAAAACGGCGCACAAACCTGAGCGGAGAAGTCAGCTTCCAGCTGGTGGAGGTAAGCAGCTCGGACAGTTGGCGCGACTGCAATGCGACCTCGTGCGAGAGCTCCGAGTTTCGGCCTTCGAGCGACTCGGCATGTTCCCGGTATTCGGCCAATGCTTTATCGCGAGCGTCCAGGGCTCCGCAGGACTGTTCAAGTTGCGAGACCAGAAACTGTTCGCGGGCCGCTGCAGCCGCCGCCGCCGCCGCGGATTGTTCCAGCTGCAAAGCCAAGGCCAATTCGAGAGCAGCGGCAGCTTCCGAAAACTGGGCAATCCTCAAGGCGTTTTCGCCGGCCGAAATACTGGCAGCGTCGGCAATTTGACGGCGTTGCGCCTCGATTTGGTTGATCAGCTCAGCAAGCATGGGCGAGGACTCGGCCATCCTATCGGCGAGAGCCCGGATGTCGGCGCCCTGGGACACGGCGGCCGCGCCGATTTCTTTTCGCTGCGCCTCGACTTGGTTGATCAGCTCAGCAACCATGGGCGAGGACTCGGCCATCCTATCGGCGAGAGATCGGATGTCGGCAACCTGGGACACGGCGGCAGCACTGATTTCTTTTCGCTGGGCCTCGACCTGTCTGATCAGCTCCAGGCTTAATGGCTTGGCTTCATCAATGCGGCCAAGGATGGTTTCGGTTTCCAGGAGCAGTTTGCGGATCTCGACTTCGTTGAGCAGCCATGCGCCGCTGCCGGCGAGCTTCGCCGACAACAGGTCGTTTGTTGCCGACGCACGCCTTTCGATCCGCTCGGCACGCTGCGAGATATCGTCGATGGCAGGCCAAAACAGGGAAGAACTCTGGGCAATTGTCTTCGCAGCGTCGGCGATGACCTGCCAGGCCGCCACGCCTCGCACCTTGCGCAAACCCGCGTACAACTCGGAGACAGGCTTGGCGGGAGCCAGGTAGCCGGTAAGGATGCCGGATTCGTCCGAGGCGTCGGAATGCAGCAACGCGGGTGTGATGAATGCTTCTATCTGTTCGGCCACCGTCGCCGAATCGGTCGCCAGCGCAATCTCCAGTGTGGACGCGATGCGTATGGCCTCGGCGCGCCAATCAGCAACCACGTCCTCGAAGTGCACCAGCACGCGGGTTTGCTCGCGCGTGGCACGCTCGGCTTCAACGAGGTGCTGGCACCATAGTAATTGGCCTTGCCCCTGACCGATGGCATCGCGCCGCGCCAGGGAGTAAGCGACTTCGGTGGGATGCCTGACCGGAACAATTACGCGGATGTCGACGCCTAGGCCGCTCGCGACTTCGATCCAGAGTGGTGCCAGCCGGCACAGTCGAGGATCCTTCAACAGCCATAACTTTGCCGAGCTGAACTCCCGGTCGATGAACGCCCGAATCTGCAGGCGTGCCGTCGCGGTTTCCGGCCGCTGCAACCAGTCGGCCGGAAGCTCGCGAACATCATCCCAACGGCGCCCGAGCGCCGAAAGCAGCGCGTCATTGATCTCGATTACGCGAAGGCTTTCCCAGTGGCCGGTCGGATTGCTCTCGTTCGCACCGAGCAAGTCACTTGGCAACGCGCAACCGAGCAGACTGAGCACACGGGTAACCACGGAAGTTCCGCTACGATGCATGCCAAGCATGAAGATTCCGACGGAACGCGCGGACGGCGCGCCGTCTTCCGCCTTCCGTTTTCCTTTGCTCATGAGGCTATCCGCTCGACATCGACGATTTCGCCGTGTTCAAGCCGCACGATCACGTTGCAAAGGCTGTTCACGACGGCGTCGTTGTGCGAGGCCAGTACCAGGATGCTGGCCGAGTCGACCAGCTCGCGCAGGCGTGATTCCGCATTTTCGACAAACTCGGCATCGCCAACGCTCAGCCATTCATCCATCAACAGGATTTCGGCGTGCACGCTGGTGACGATGGAAAACACCAGGCGCATCATCATGCCGCTGGAATAGGTGCGAACCGGCATATCGAGAAAATCCCCCAGTCCCGAGAACTGGCCGATGGACGGGGTCAGGCGCTGGATCTCGTCGAAACCCAGCCCGAACATCAATCCGCAGAGCAGGATGTTTTCCTCGCCCGTGGCCTCGTTGTCCATCCCGAGGCCCAGGTTTATGAAGCTGGAAACCCGGCCTTCGATCTGGATATGACCGGATGTCGGCTCGTAGATTCCTGCCATCAGGCGCAACAACGAGGTCTTACCCGAACCGTTGTGGCCCATGAGACCCACCCGGTCACCGGCCCGGATCTCCAGGCTCACGTCATTCAGCGCCTGGACCACGGTCACGTTTCGACTGGCTGAAGCAATCCTTCCGCCGGTGGCCGAGGACATCACCGCACCCTTGAGCGAGCGATTGATGGTCCCGTAAATCGGGAGCTCGAGACTGCAGTTCTTGAGTATTATCGAGGGCACGGCTTTAAATCCAAAAGGCCAGGCGACGCCGGTAGCGCGCGAAAAATGGTGCGGCTACCACGTACAGCAGCACGATCAGCACGCCGCTGCGCAGGTAGGTTTCCATGCCCGGAATGCCTTCGACGATGGGTCGGCGAACGACTTCCAGCAGGATCTGGAATGGGTTGTAATCAGCGAGATAGGCACGCTCCTTGAGCAGGTCGGCCTTCCAAAAGATAGGGGTCATGAAAAAAGCAAGTTGAACGATGCTGGCGATCATCTGCTGCAGATCGCGGTAGCGCGCACTCAGTGTTCCCAGTAGGAACGCTGTTGGCAGCGCAGCAAGCAGAATCAGGGCGACTCCCGGAAGCGCCGCCAGCCAGGTCCATTGCGGCCATATGCCGAGGTAAAGCATGAACGGCACGAATGCCAGCAGGTTGTGCGCGAAGATGATCAGGTTGCGCTGAAGCACGCGCAATATGTGCACTGTATAGGGCAGCTTTACCGATCGGACCAGATTTTCGGCACCGACGAAGGCCCCTGCGCCGTCCAGGATGACTCCCGAGACCAGACCCCAGGTGATGATCCCCATCGCCAGGTACGGAATGAATTCCTTGGAGCCGATCCCCAGCAAGTGGCTGTAGAGCGGCCCAATCGCCATGATCCAGATGATCATGGTGATGGTGATCCAGAACGGACCCAGGATCGATCGACGGTAGCGCTGCTTGATGTCCATCTTGGCCAGCAGCATCCAGACTCGACGCGCCTTCAGCCCATCGACCAGATCGTTGACCGCCAATCGCCATTGCGGGACGGATTTCCAGGTCTTCGCGGGCGTGCTCATGCCAACGCCGCCTGCAAATCATCACGCAGGTCGGAAATATCCTCCACCCCCACCGAAAACCGCACCAGGTTATCAGTAACCCCCAGCGCTTCGCGCCGCTCCACCGGCACCGATGCATGGGTCATGATCGCTGGATGGTTGACCAGGCTTTCAACACCACCGAGTGATTCGGCGCAGGTGAACAGTTCGGTTTTTTCCATCACGCTGCGCGCGGCCGGCAGGCCGCCTTTCAGCCAGACGCTGACCATGCCGCCGAAGCCGTCCATCTGGCGCGCGGCTAGCGCGCGCTGCGGATGCGAGGCAAGACCCGGATAGGCAACCTTCTCGACCGCCGGATGTGCCTCCAGCCACTGGGCAAGCTCCCCAGCGTTTTGGCAATGCGCCTTCATCCGCAGATGCAGGGTCTTGAGGCCGCGCAGGGCCAGGAAACTGTCGAACGGCCCCTGGATGGCGCCCACTGCGTTCTGCAGGAAAGTCATCTGTTCGGCCAGGCCGCTGTCGTCGCCGACCACGATCATGCCGCCGACCATGTCGGAGTGTCCGTTGAGGTACTTGGTGGCGGAGTGCATGACCAGGTGTGCGCCAAGTTCAAGTGGCCTTTGCAGGATGGGCGAGCTGAAAGTGTTGTCGACTGCAAGCCATATACCAC
>JBBRXD010000004.1:0-27487 GCA_038248775.1 Lysobacterales bacterium
AGCCAGGCGCCACGGCCCCGCCGGATCGGCAGCAGCGGCAGCGCGTCGGGATGCTCGGCCATTTGCGTGCATGGATGCCACAGCACGGCCAGGTCGCGCGCCCGAAGCTCGGCTGCCTCTGCTAGCATCTGTGCATCGTTTTTGGCTTCCTGCATCCGCCCATGATCCCGACCCGCCGCCTTCCTGTCCATGCCTGATGCCCATCCTGCCCATCATCCACGGCCGCCAGGAATACGAATCGGGCGGTTACCGCCGCGAAACCATCGACCTGGAATTTTCCAACGGCGAGCGGCGCAAGTACGAGCGCGTCTCCAGCCGCGGCCACGGCGCAGTGATGATCGCGGCGATTCCCGAGCCCGGAACCATCCTGCTGATCCGTGAATACGCCGCCGGCGTGCATCGCTATGAATTGGGCCTGCCCAAGGGGCGCCTGGACGCCGGTGAAACCGTGCTCGACGCTGCCAATCGTGAGTTGAAGGAAGAAACCGGCTTCGGTGCGCGCAAGCTCACGCACCTGCGCTCGATCACGCTGGCCCCTGGCTACATGACCCACGAAATCCAGCTGGTGCTGGCCGAAGACCTGTATCCCGAGCGACTGGCCGGCGATGAACCCGAGGAACTGGAAGTGATTCCCTGGAAACTCGATGCCCTGCATGAACTGGTAATGCGCGAGGATTGTTCCGAGGGCCGGTGCTTGGCTGGCATGTTCATCGTGCGCGAAGTGTTGGCCAACCGATGACGCCGGAAATGCGTGATGTGGTGCTGCAACTGGCGCGTGACGCCGGCGCAGCGATCATGCAGGTGTACGTGCAGGACTTCACGGTAGAGCACAAGGATGACCGCTCGCCCCTGACCGCCGCCGACATGGCAGCGCACCACCTGATCGTTGCGGGCCTCGAAGCCCTGACGCCGGACCTGCCGGTTTTGTCCGAGGAGTCGAAGGAGGTGCCCTGGGACGTACGCGCGACATGGCGGCGCTACTGGCTGGTGGATCCGCTGGACGGCACCCGCGAGTTCGTGAAGAAGAATGGCGAGTTCACCGTCAACATCGCGCTGATCGAGGAGGGTGTTTCCGTCTTTGGCGTTGTCTACGCGCCTGCCTTGGACGAAATGCATTACGGCGAACGCGGGCGCGGCGCTTTCATCTGCGATGCCGGTGAACACCTGCCGATCGCCTCGCGCCGTCCTGCCACCGCACCGCTGCAGGTGGCTGCCAGTCGCTCGCACATGGATACCCGCAGCGCTGCCGCCATCGAACGCATGGGCGAAGTGCAACTGCTGGGCATGGGCTCGTCGCTGAAATTCTGTCGCATGGCCGAAGCCAGGCTGGACGTCTATCCTCGTTTCGCGCCCACCTCGGAATGGGACACGGCGGCCGGACAATGCGTGCTGGAAGCCGCCGGCGGTGCAGTGATTACGCTCGACGGCAAGCCCCTGGCCTACAACACCAAGCCATCGCTGCTCAATCCCGATTTCCTTGCGTTGGGTGACCCGACCCTGCCGTGGAGGGAGTGGCTTGGCTGATTCCGTTTCGCCGATCTCGCGCCTGGTGCAGATCATGGCGTGCCTGCGCGACCCCGAGGGCGGCTGTCCGTGGGACGTCGAGCAGGACTTCGCGAGTATCGCGCCCTACACCATCGAGGAAGCCTACGAGGTCGCCGACGCCATCGACCGTGGCGACATGGACGACCTGAAGGATGAGTTGGGCGACTTGTTGTTGCAGGTCGTATTCCATGCGCGCATGGCCGAGGAAGCCGGCGACTTCGGCTTCGACGACGTGGTCAATGCCATCTGCGACAAGATGGTTCGCCGGCATCCCCATGTGTTCGCCGCACAGGGACGTGCAAGTGCCGCGGGAGGCACGATGCCGATAGCGGCCGCCGGGGTGGTCGTGTCCGGCGTGGAGGAACAGACCCTGGCCTGGGAAGAGGTCAAGCGCGAAGAGCGCCTGGCCCGTGGCGGGGTTGTGGATGAAAGTGCCTTGGCCGGCATCGCGCGTGGCTTGCCGGAATGGCAGCGCGCCATCAAATTGCAAAAGCGCGCCGCGCGGGTCGGCTTCGACTGGCCGGACGTGAATCCGGTGTTCGACAAGCTGCACGAGGAAATCGAAGAACTGCGCGCGGAATTCGTCCATGGTACCGGACACGAGGCACTGGAGGACGAGTTGGGCGACGTGCTGTTCGTCTGCGCCAACCTGTCGCGCCATGGCAAGGTTGATTTCGGCGCCTCGCTGCGCCGTGCCAATGCCAAGTTCGAACGCCGCTTCCGGCGCATGGAAGTAATGGCTGCCGCCGATGGCGTGTCCTTGTCCGGCCTGTCGCTGGCTGCGCAAGACGAATATTGGAATCGCGCCAAGCGCGAGGAAAAGTCCAGCGCCGCCTGAGTTGAAGCAGCGCCTGCCGCGGAGCAGAATGGCGCCATCCAGGAGATACCGATGAGCCAGTTTGCCAGCTTCAGCCAGTTCTATCCCTACTACCTGTCCGAACATGCCAACCAGACCTGTCGCCGCCTGCACTTCGTCGGCACGTCCCTGGTGATCGGTTGCCTGGTGATGGGCGTGCGCAGCATGAATCCGGTCTGGATCCTGTATGCATTGCTCTGTGGTTACGGATTCGCCTGGGTCGGCCATTTCTTCTTCGAGCACAACAAGCCCGCCACCTTCAAGTATCCGTTCTATTCCCTGGCTGCCGACTGGGTGATGTACAAGGACATGCTGGTCGGCAAGATCCGCTTCTGAGGGAATTCACACTGGAGTCACCCCGGTCGGAGTCTAATTTCACAAAGCTGAAGACCCCTTCCCTCGAGGTGAGCCATGCGACGTGACGATCCATCTGGCCTGATTTTGCTGGTCGAAGACAACCGCAGCCTGTCGGAAATGGTAGGCGAGTACCTGGAATCGCGTGGATTCGGCGTCGACTACGCCGGTGACGGCGTGGACGGCCTGCGCCTGGCCACCGAGAATTCCTATGATGTGGTGGTGCTGGACCTGATGTTGCCAAGGATGGACGGCATCGAAGTCTGCCGCCGGCTGCGCAACGAGTCGAAGAAGTCCACGCCGGTACTGATGCTGACCGCGCGCGACACCCTGGCCGACAAGGTCACCGGCCTGGATGCTGGCGCTGATGATTACCTGGTCAAGCCCTTCGCCATCCAGGAACTGGAAGCGCGCGTGCGCGCGCTGATTCGCCGCGACCGCCGCCAGGTAAGCGCTGAAGTACTGAAGATCGCCGACCTCGTGCTCGACACCGCCAGCCTGCGGGTTACCCGGGCCGGTGCTGAGTTGCAGCTTTCCCCGATCGGCTTGCGCCTGTTGACCATCCTGATGCGCGAATCGCCGCGCGTGGTGACCCGTCGCGACATCGAGCGCGAGATATGGGGTGACGGCCTGCCTGATTCCGATACGCTGCGCAGCCATCTGTACAACCTGCGCAAGGCCATCGACCGGCCCTTCGAAAAACAATTGCTGCACACCGTGCAGACCGCTGGCTACCGGATCGCCGACCTCGACCACGCGCCGGCATGATCGAACGCAGTGGCCTGCGTCGAAAGATCTGGGTCGCCTTCATCCTGCAGGCAGCGACGATCAGCTTCGCCGCCGTGCTCGGCGTCTATGGCGCCTCGGCCGTGCTCAAGCACGTGCTGATCCAGCAGGCGCTGCAGGAAGAGGCCGCGCATTTTTGGGGCCGTCGCGATGACGACCCCACGGCGACCGTGCCCGATACCTACAACATGAATGGCTACCTGGTGCGCGCGGCCGACGTCTCGGCGCTGCCCGAGCCCTTGCAGCCCTTGCCCGTCGGTTTCCACAGCCTGCCGAGCGCCCAGGGAGGTTCGCTGGTACTGGTGGAAGACCGCGGCGGGATGCGGCTGTACCTGTTGTTCAAGCAAGAGCAGGTGGACTCGCTGGCATTCTGGTTCGGCATGGCGCCGTTGGCACTGGTGCTGGCGGTCGTCTATATCATTGCGTGGGGCACGTATCGGACCTCCAGGCGCGTGGTGTCGCCAGTGATCTGGCTGGCCAACCAGGTACGTCACTGGGATCCGACACATCCCGACGCCACTGCGTTGAAGCCGGAAAACCTTCCCCTGGACGTGGAAGGGGAGACATTGACCCTCGCATCGTCCTTGCATGATTTCGCCAGTCGGATCGGCAGCTTCGTTGAGCGCGAACACAATTTCACCCGCGATGCATCGCATGAACTGCGCACGCCGCTGACCGTGATCCGGGTCGCCGGCGACATGATGCAGGGCGATGAATCGCTGTCGCCCATGGCGCGAAGGTCACTCAAGCGCATCCAGGGCGCCGGCCGCGATATGGAAGCGCTGATCGAGGCATTCCTGATCCTGGCGCGGGAAGGTGATACCGGATTGCCCGATGATGATTTTTCGGTTGGTGCCGTCGCCAGCGAGGAACTGGAGAAGTCGCGTCCGCTCATCGCCGGCAAGCCTGTCCAGTTGGAATTGAATATTGAAGCCGACCTGCAACTGCACGCGCCGGCGCGGGTGGTGTCGGTGATGCTTGGCAACCTGCTGCGCAATGCCTGCAACTACACCGATCATGGCAAGGTTGTGGTGACGGTGCGTCAGGACAGCGTGCAGGTCGCCGATTCCGGCGTCGGCATGAGCCCCGATGAGCTGGCGCGCGTATTCGAGCCGTTCTATCGCGCCGGTGATGGACGCAAGGACGGGCAAGGCATCGGCCTGTCCATCGTACGCCGCCTGTCCGAGCGCTATGGCTGGCCGGTGCGACTCGAAAGCGAACCGGGCAAGGGCACCACAGCTACCATCAGCTTTCCGTCAGCCGCCTGAGACCATGCTCGAAATTTGGGAGAATCCATGTCGTCGTCCCGTGTGACTGCCCCAGCCCGGCCCCGCTGGATCGTTCCGGTCGTGCTGCTTGCCCTCGCCGCGCTCGCCGCATGGTGGTTTTTGGGTCGTGGCAAAACCGATGACACGGGCGGCTATCGCACCGGTGCGGTGGAGCGTGGCGAAATCCGCACGGCGATTTCCGCCACGGGAACGCTCAGCGCAACGGCCACCATCGAAGTCGGCACCCAGGTGTCAGGTACCTTGCGCAGTGTTGAAGTCGATTTCAACGACAACGTGAGCAAGGACCAGGTGATCGCGCGGATTGATCCGAGCACCTTCCAGGCACGGCTCGACCAGGCATCGGCAGCGCTGTCGAGCGCGCGTGCGGGTTTGAATGAAGCACAGGCCGTGGCCCGTAATGCCGAACTCGACTACGCCCGCAAGTCCGATCTGGTGAAGCGCCAGCTGATTGCCCGCAGCGATGCCGACCAGGCCTTGGCGGCGCGCGACCAGGCACGGGCGCGGATCGTTTCAGCGAGTGCCCAGGTGCGGCAGCAGCAGGCCAACGTGGACAGTGCGCGCCTCGACCTCGAGAAGACCGTGATCCGCTCTCCGGTGGAAGGTGTGGTGTTGCTGCGCGCAGTCGAGCCCGGCCAGACGGTGGCGGCGAGCCTGCAGACGCCGGTGTTGTTCAAGATCGCCGGCGACTTGCGCAAGATGGAAATCGTGCTGGCCATCGACGAGGCCGACATCGGCCAAGTGCGCGAGGGCCAGACGGCGCGCTTCACCGTGGATGCTTTTCCGGACCGCAATTTTTCCGGCCGAGTCAAACAGGTGCGCCTCGCCGCTACCAATACCGCCAACGTCATTACCTATCCGGTGGTGGTGGAAGTGGACAATCCCGACAAGACGCTGTTGCCGGGCATGACCGCGAATGCCGAGATCGAAATCAGCCGACGGCCCGATGTGTTGAGTGTGCCCAACGCGGCCTTGCGCTTCCGTCCCGCTGAAGAAAGCAAGGCCAACATGGGTCCGGGCTTCGGCGCACCGGCCAACACCAGCCGCACGGCGGCAACAGGCGCGAATAGCGGCCAGGGCGGTGCTGGCTTCGTGCAGGCATTCGAGAAGATTGCCACAGGGTTGCAGTTGGACGCGACCCAGAAAGCCGCGTTCGATGCCGCCCTGCAGGAGATGCGCGACCGCGCGCAACAAACACGCCCGGGTGGCAGCACTGGCGCGGGCACGGCGGGCGGAAGTGCGGCCGGCATTGGCAGCAATCGCGGCCAGGCTGGCGCGGCGCAAGGTGGCGCAAGCGACCGAAGCCGACGTCTGGCCGAACGCATGAAGAAGAATTTTGAAGGCTTCCGCGCCACGCTTCGCCCCGAACAACAGGCCAGGTGGGATGACGATTTGCTGGCAATGACCAGCGGCAAGCGCGCGCCAGTCTACAAGCTGGTGGACGGCAAGCCCGAGCAGGTGACCATCCGCATCGGCGCCAGCGATGGCAGCCGCACTGAAATCATCGGCGACGGGCTGGCGGAGGGCGAGCTGGTCATCATTGGCAGCGCACGCCCCGCGCCATGACCAGCGCCACGCCAATCATCCAGACCGAGGATTTGCGCAAGGTCTATTCGCCCGGTACCCAGGCGGAAGTGAAGGCGCTTGACGGCGTCAACCTGCGCATCGATCGTGGTGAGTTCGTCGCGATCGTGGGTGCGTCCGGCTCGGGAAAGTCCACGCTGATGAACGTGATCGGCTGCCTGGACCGCCCGAGTGGCGGGCGTTACCTTTGCGAGGGCGTGGACGTGGCCAGCCTGGACGCCGAAGCACTGGCGCGCCTGCGGCTCGAGAAAATCGGTTTCGTCTTCCAGGGCTTCAACCTGCTGTCGCGAATGGATGCCTTGCACAACGTGATGATGCCGCTCGGTTATGCCAACACGCCGCTGGCCGAGCGTGCCGAGCGCGCACGCGCGGCCCTGGAAGCGGTGGGGCTTGGCGACCGCACGCATCATCGCCCCGGAGAGATGTCCGGCGGCCAGCAGCAGCGCGTGTCGATCGCGCGCGCGCTGATCAACCAGCCAGCCCTCGTGCTGGCCGACGAACCCACGGGCGCGCTGGATACCAAGACCAGCGCGGAAGTGATGAAGCTGTTCGAAAAACTGAAGTCGCAAGGCCAGACCATTGTGCTGATTACCCACGAAGCGGATGTCGCGCACCATGCCGACCGCATCTGCGTGATGCGCGATGGCAAGTTGTACGAAGGCGAGCACGCGCTGGAAGCTGCCCAATGACCTGGAACGACACCCTGCGCACAGCGGTGTTCGCGCTGCGCGGAAACTGGATGCGCAGCACGCTTACCTCGCTGGGTGTGATCATAGGCATTGCCGCGGTCATCGTGATGGTATCGGTGGGCCAGGGCACGCAGGCCGAAATAGACAAGATGGTTTCGGGCCTGGGCGCCAATCGGCTGGACATCAATTCCGGCGCGCCCAGTACCGGCGGCATCCGCGGCGGCGCGGGCAGCCAGGCAACTCTGACCGACGGCGATGCGGCGGCGATTCGCGAACAGATTCCGGAAGTGCAATATGTCGCGGCCGGTATCCGCGGTAACGCGCAGATCGTCTATGCGGAAAACAACTGGTCCACCAGTTGGCAGGGTGTGCAGCCGGATTTTTTCGAGATCAATGGCTGGAAGATCGGATCGGGTGCCGGGCTGGAACCGGGCGACTACACGTCCGCGGCCAAGGTAGTGGTAGTGGGTGAAACGATTCGCCGCAATTTGTTCGGCGAGGAAGACCCGCTGGGCCAGAGCCTGCGCATCGGCAAGGTGCCGTTTCGCGTCGTCGGCGTGCTTGCGCCGAAGGGCCAGGGCGGATTTGGCCAGGACCAGGACGATGTGATAATGGTGCCGCTGGAAACCGCACGGCGACGCCTGACCGGCGCCTCGGGTGCACCCCCGGGCAGCGTGCGCCAGATTGCACTGGGCGTGACCCGCAGCGAGGACTTGTCCTTCGTGCAGGAAGAGGTGGAAGCTTTGTTGCGCGAGCGCCACAAAATCGCTGCGGGCGCCGAGGACGACTTCAACGTGCGAAATATTTCCGAGATCGTCGCCACGCGCACCCAGACCACGCGAATCATGTCCCTGCTGCTCGGCGCGGTCGCGGGCATTTCGCTGATCGTCGGCGGCATCGGCATCATGAACATCATGCTGGTGTCGGTGACCGAGCGCATCCGCGAGATCGGATTGCGCATGGCCGTGGGCGCGGGTCCGCGCGATATCCAGAGGCAGTTCCTGGCCGAGGCGATGCTGATCTCGTTCGGCGGCGGGGTGATCGGCACGCTGATCGGTATTGCCGGTGCGCTGCTGGCGGGCAAGCTTGGCTCGCTGCCGGTGCTGCTGGACTGGCAGGTGGTGGCGATGGCGGCGGGTTGTTCGGTGGCCACGGGTCTGTTCTTCGGCTTCTACCCGGCCCGCAAGGCGGCACAACTCGACCCGATCGAGGCGCTCCGCCACCAGGGCTGATCGTGCAGCCGGTATCATTGCGCGCATGACCAATTCCACGCTCCAAAATGCCACCGCCCTCGTCATCCACGGGGGCGCCGGTGTTTCATCGCGCGCGTCCGTCAGCGATGAAGATGAGATTGCCATCCGCAAGGACCTCGACCTCGCGCTCGATGCCGGGCAGCAGGTGCTTGCCTCGGGCGGAGCCGCGCTCGATGCGGTAACGGCTGCCATCGTCGTGCTGGAGGATTCGCCCTGGTTCAACGCGGGCAAGGGCTCGGTGTTCGATGCCGAAGGCCGGCATGAACTCGATGCATCGATCATGGAAGGCCACACGCGCCGCGCCGGCGCGGTGGCGGCGGTGACCACGGTGAAGAACCCGGTCCTGCTTTCGCGTGCGGTGATGGAACATTCCGCACACGTGCTGCTGGTATCGGCCGGCGCGGAAAGATTTGCCGATACCCGCGCGGACATCGTGCGCGTCGACCCCGCGTATTTCGACACCGATCGTCGCTGGCAACAGTTGCTCGATGCCCGCGCGCTGGAAGCCGCGCAGGCCACGCACACGGTGCAGGGAACCTATTTCGGCACCGTTGGCGCGGTTGCGCTCGATGCAAATGGCCACATCGCGGCAGCCACGTCCACCGGTGGCATGACCAACAAGCGCTACGGCCGCGTTGGCGACTCACCGATCATCGGCGCTGGCACCTATGCCGACGAGCGCTGCGGCGTTTCAGGCACGGGCTGGGGCGAGTTCTTCATTCGCGCCGTGGTCGCGCAGGACATCTGCGCACGCGTGGCCTATCGCGGCGATTCCATCGAAAAAGCCGCGCACGACGTGATCCATGGCGTGGTCGCGGCGATGGGTGGCGATGGCGGCGCGATTGCGCTGGACCGGCAAGGCAACATCGCCATGCCCTTCAACACGCCGGGCATGTACCGCGGCTGGGTCCGTCCGGACGGCAGCCGCGGCACCGCGATTTTTCCGGACGCGACGGACTAGAAGCCGCGGTCGCCGGAGATCAGGCCGCCCAGGCCGCCGAGCACCGATCCTTCATCCTTTCCGCCGCCTTTCTGGTAGGCCGCGCTGAACATGCGCCCGGCCAGGCGCGAGAACGGCAGCGACTGGATCCAGACTTTCCCGGGGCCGGTCAGGGTGGCCAGGAACACGCCTTCGCCGCCGAACAGCGCCGACTTCACGCTGCCCACCGTCTGCAGGTCGAAGTTCACCGACGAGGTCATCGCGACCACGCAGCCGGTGTCCACGTCGATGCGCTCGCCGGCGGCGAGTTCGCGCTCGACGATGGTGCCGCCGGCATGCACGAACAGCAGGCCATCGCCTTCGAGCTTCTGCATGATGAAACCTTCACCGCCGAACAACGCGGTCATGATCTTCTTCTGGAAGAACAGGCCGATGCTGACGCCGCGCGCCGCGCACAGGAAGCTGTCCTTCTGGCAGATGATCTTGCCGCCGTAGTTTGAAAGCGTCATTGGCACGATCGTGCCGGGGTAGGGCGCCGCGAACGCAACCTTGGCCTTGCCGCTGGCGCCAGCGTGTGAAAACACCGTGGTGAACAGGCTTTCGCCGGTGATCAGGCGCTTGCCCGCGCCGACCAGCTTGTCCATGAATCCGCCGGTACCCGACGAACTGCTGCCGTCGCCAAACACCGTTTCCATGCTGACGGTCGCGTCCTTGTACATCAGCGTGCCGGCTTCGGCGACCGCACTTTCGCCCGGGTCGAGTTCGATTTCAACGAACTGCATGTCTTCGCCGTAGATGCGGTAGTCGATCTGGTCGGCGCGCTGGGCGCCGGCCATCGGCGGCGCGGGCATGGGCACCGGCATGTTGCCGGCCGATGACTCCGCGCGCAGTTCCGCGCAACTCGCGATCGGGATCCATTCGGCGAACCCTTGCCGCCAGCAGAACCCGTTCGAGTCGCGCGCCGTCTGGGCAATCGCTGCCGTCTGGTCGAAAGGTCCGACCTGCTTTCCGTTGTAGCTCAGGTACCACTGGTGCATTTCTTTCTCCGGATCAGGGGGAGGGAGGATCAATGCCGAGTTGCAGGCGGATTCGCGACTGCACCTCGGCGGTTAGTTTCAGGCCGGCGCACAGGGCTTCGAGGAACTGGTGCTCATTCGGGTTGTCGGCATCAATGGTGATCAATGCCGCGACATAGACTTCCTCGTTCAAGCCCGGCGGCGTCTGCACGATCAGTTGTTGAAGGCTGAGCGGATTGCGGATCTCGCGATCGAGCGCGTCCAGGTCCTCGCCGGCAAGGCCCGCGTCGCGTGCATGCTGCATCAGTAGCGCGCGTTCGGTCGCGTCCACGTGGCCGTCGGCATTGGCCGCGCAGACCATGGCACGCAACAGGTGCAGCGATCGCAGCTGATCGGCCTGACTGGCGGCCGGCGGTGCCTCCGACCCGGGCCGGCCGGGGGGAGGCGGGGGTGGCATGGAGGGTGGCGTCGGCGAGAGCAGGCCGCTGGCGAGCGGCGACGGTGCCGGTGGTGGATTGACTCCCGTCTGGATGGCCGCTGCCGGCGCCTGCCGGTAGTGCTCGTACGCGGCTATGGCCAGGCCGAGCAGGCCCATGCCTACCTTGGCCTCCAGGCCGCTTGGCAGGCCCGTCAGCGAGCCCGAGCGTTGTTTCCTTCGCTTGCCACCACCCAGTCCGCCGCCGGAAGCTTCGCGCAGCACCTGGCCCAACAATTTTTGTGCATCGAACATCTTGCGTCTCCTGGTAACGATTCCATCATCGGGCAGCGGGCTTGAGCGGGCCTGTGCTTAAGGTCACCCCGCCATGACCCGGGGCTGTGTCAAAATAGGGAAATTGATTCCGGCGCGAGAGTCCACTCCATGTTGATATTCGAGCAGTCCCAGCCGGGCCGGATGGCCTCCGCCCAATTGGCCGATGCCGTCGCCGCGCCCGCGCTGCCACAACGCTTCCTGCGCGACACGCCGGTGGGCCTGCCAGAAGTCTCCGAGTTGCAGGCGGTCCGCCACTACACGCAGTTGAGCCGCAAGAATTTCTCCATCGACACCAACTTCTATCCATTGGGTTCGTGCACGATGAAATACAACCCCCGTGCCTGTCATTCCATCGCACTGATGGACGGTTTCGCCGGCCGCCACCCTTACGCGCCCGAGTCGCTCAGCCAGGGCTATCTGGCAAGCATGCACGACCTCCAGGAGATACTGGCAGACGTGACCGGCATGAAGGGCGGCGTGTCGCTGGCGCCCATGGCCGGTGCGCAGGGCGAGTTCGCCGGCGTGGCGATGATCATGGCCTACCACAAGTCGCGCGGCGACCTGGAGCGCACCGAAATCATCGTTCCCGACGCCGCGCACGGCACCAATCCTGCCACGGCGGTGATGTGCGGCTGCACGGTGCGTGAAATCCCGACCAACTCGGAAGGCGACATTGATGTTGATGCATTGAAAGCAGTACTGAGTCCGAAAACTGCCGGCATCATGCTCACCAACCCCAGCACCATTGGTGTCTTTGAAAGGCGCATCGTCGAGATTTCAAAGCTCGTCCACGAAGCCGGCGGCCTGCTCTACTACGACGGCGCCAACCTCAATGCCATCCTCGGCAAGGTGCGTCCCGGCGACATGGGCTTCGACGCCATCCACATGAACCTGCACAAGACCTTTTCCACGCCGCATGGTGGCGGTGGTCCGGGTGCCGGCGCAGTGGGCGTCAGCGAGCGCCTGAAGCCGTTCCTGCCGGTGCCGCTGGTGATCAAGGACGGCGATACCTTCAAGCAGGCCAGCTATGCCGAATGCCCGCAGACCATCGGCCAACTGTCAGCATTTGGCGGCAACGCCGGCGTGCTGATCCGCGCCTACGTGTACGCGCGACTGCTGGGCCGCGAAGGCATGCGCCGCGTGGGTGAGTACGCAACCTTGAATGCCAACTACCTGGCTGCACGCCTGCGCGACAAGGGCTTCGATCTTGCCTATCCGAAGCGCCGCGCCTCGCACGAATTCATTGTCACCGTGCAACGGCAGAAGAAGGATAACGGCATCACCGCGCTGGATTTTTCCAAGTCGCTGCTCGATTACGGCATCCACGCGCCGACCAATTATTTCCCGTTGCTGGTTCCCGAGTGCCTGCTGATCGAGCCGACCGAAACCGAAAGCAAGGACGTGCTGGACCGGTTCGTCGAGGTGATGGGCGAGCTGCTGGTCAAGTCACGCGACGATCCCGCCTGGATGAAGTCGGCGCCGTACACCACGCCGGTCCGCCGACTCGACGACGTGAAGGCCGCCAGGGACCTCGACCTGTCGTACGTGCCGACGCCGCATCCGCACGAGTCCGCGCCTGCAGACCTGATCATCGGCGAGCCGTCGCACATCTGATGGCCGACAGTTCGGGAAGCAATGCGCCGCGCAGCCCGTTCCGGGCATGGCAGGCGTTCGGGTGGTCCATGAAAGGCCTGCGCGCCACCTGGGCGGTGGAGTCGTCGTTCCGGCTCGAGGTCTACCTGTTTGTCGTGCTGGCGCCGCTGGCGATCTGGCTTGGCGAGTCGGGCATTGAGCGCGCCATCCTGATCGGATCGATGATGCTGGTGCTGGTGGTGGAAGTGCTCAACTCCGCGCTGGAAGCCGTGGTTGACCGGTGGGGACCTGAACACAACGAACTGGCGGGGCGGGCGAAGGACATGGGTTCAGCGGCTGTTTTCCTCTCGGATATTAACGTATTGATTTGTTGGGGATTACTGCTTTTCCCACGGCTGGCGGGCAACTGAATGGATTGGATGTTCTCCAGCGAAATATGGATTGCGCTGTTCACGCTTGCCATGCTCGAGATCGTGCTGGGCGTGGACAACCTGGTGTTCATCTCGATCGCGGTCAGCAAGCTGCCGCCCGAACGCCGGCCTGCCGCGCGCAAGTTCGGATTGATGCTAGCCTGCGTCACCCGGATCATGCTGCTTGTCTCGCTGGCCTTCCTGGCGCGGATGCAGGCAAACCTGTTTTCGCTGATGGGCCAGAATTTTTCGGTGCGCGACCTGGTGTTGATCGCCGGCGGACTGTTCCTGCTGGTCAAGGGCACGATGGAAATCCACGACTCGGTCGAGGGCCGTGGCGATGACGAGGACATCGATACCAAGCCGTCGGCAGTATTCGGCTATGTCATCGCGCAGATCGCGATCATTGACATCGTCTTCTCGCTTGACTCGGTGATAACCGCCGTCGGTATGGTCGACAATATCTGGGTGATGGTCGCCGCCATCATGATCGCAGTGGCAGTGATGATCTTCGCCTCCAACCCAATCGGCGACTTCATCGACCGCCATCCCACCGTGAAGATGCTGGCGCTGGCCTTCATTATCCTGGTCGGCGTCGCACTTATCGCCGACGGCTTCGATATCCACATCGATCGCAAGCTGCTGTACTTTGCCATGGCCTTTTCGGCGGCGGTGGAAACGCTCAATATCCTCGCCAAGCAACGCGCCAAGCGATTCGGCAATTAAATACCCATGACGATCCTGCATGACATCAATCCGATCGCGATTCCGCTGCCGTTCTGGCCGCATGGAATCCACTGGTACGGCCTCATGTACCTGCTCGCGTTCGGCGCGGCGTGGTGGCTGGGCACGCGCCGGGTTCGCGCCGGGCGCTTGCCGGGCGTGGATGAAAACGGCTTCGGCGACCTGTTGTTCTACGGCATGCTGGGCGTGGTGCTGGGCGGCCGGATTGGCTACGTCTTCTTCTACGGTTTCGACCAGTTGCTGGCCGATCCGATGTTCGTGCGGCGCAACACCGTTGGCGGCTTGCGCTTCCAGGGCGGCCTTGGCGGCGTGATGGTCGCAGCCGCTGGGTGGTCGCGCGCGCGACGCCTGCATTTCTTCGACACCATGGACTTCGTGGCGCCCCTGGTGCCAGCGGGCCTGGGTTTCGGTCGTCTGGGCAACTACATTGGCGGCGAGTTGTGGGGCAAGCTGACCCAGGGCGGCTGGGGCGTCATCTTTCCGCGCAGCGACCTGGGTAGCTACAGCAGCGCATCCATGGAACAACTACGCGAACTGCATGCCAGCGGAGCGCTGGATGGCTACGCCCGCCATCCTTCGCAGCTCTACCAGGCCTTCCTGGAAGGTCTGGTGATGTTCGTGGTGCTGTTCCTGTTTTCGCGCAAGCCACGTCCGCGCTACGCGGTGTCGGGCATGTTCGCCTTGCTTTATGGTGTGTTCCGCTTCGTGGTCGAGTTCGTGCGCGTCCCGGATGAAAACCTGGGCTACCTTGCGTTCGGCTGGCTGACGATGGGCCAATTGCTGTCACTGCCGCTGGTCGCGGTCGGCCTGGGCCTGCTGTGGATGTCCCGCCGTGCACCCGTGATCGGCCCCACGCCGCAATCGACTTCCGCTTCATCCTGAGCAATCGCCGCCCGCATGCGCCAATACCTCGACCTGCTCCGCGACGCACTTGAGAATGGCACGGAAAAATCCGACCGCACCGGTACTGGTACGCGTTCACTTTTTGGACGCCAGTTGCGCTTCGACCTGCGCGAAGGTTTTCCGCTCGTTACCACCAAGAAATTGCACCTGCGTTCGATCGTGCACGAGCTGTTGTGGTTCCTGCAGGGCGATACCAACATCGCCTACCTCAAGGACAACAAGGTTGCCATCTGGGACGAGTGGGCCGATGAGAACGGCGACCTTGGCCCGGTGTACGGCAAGCAATGGCGACGCTGGACCGGCAGCGACGGCGTGGAAGTGGACCAGATGCAATGGGTGGTGGATGAAATCCGCCGCAACCCTGATTCGCGTCGGCTCATCGTCAATGCATGGAACGTGGCCGACCTGCCCAAGATGGCACTGATGCCCTGCCACGCGATGTTCCAGTTCTATGTTGCCGACGGCCGGCTCAGTTGCCAGTTGTACCAGCGCTCGGCCGACATTTTCCTCGGCGTGCCCTTCAATATCGCCAGCTACGCCTTGCTGACCCACATGGTGGCGCAGGTGTGTGGGCTGAAGGTCGGGGAGTTCGTGCACACGTTTGGCGATGCGCACGTTTATTCGAATCATTTCGAGCAGGCGCGCGAACAGCTTTCGAGGACGCCGGGGCTACTACCGACCTTGGTGCTCGACCCGGGCGTCGAGAATCTGTTTGATTTCCGCGCAGGACACGTGCGTATTGAAGGTTACCAACCGCAGGCGGCCATCAAGGCGCCCGTCGCCGTTTGACTTGGCAAACAAGGGGATAGTGATGACGATCAAACCAATGCCAATGGCATGTGTGCTGGCAGCGGGATTGCTGCTTGGCGGCTGTTCTTGGTTTTCGCACAAGTCCGGGAAGTCCGACGCAGACGTTGCGGTCGCGGCAATTACCCAAGCCCAGGACGGCGTTCCCGCCGAGCCTGCGAAGGTAACCGAAGTACCAGCGAGCGTCGCCGTGCCGCCCGCGCAATCACCCGAGGCGGCGGTCGTGGATTTCCTGGCCATGCACCAGCGCCTGGGCAATAGCGGACTACCCGACCCCGGCTCCATGAGTGCCTACAGCGCCTTCCTGTGCCCGTCGCTGGCCAGCGCCCTGCGCAGTGCGCACGTGCGCCAGGAACAATTCAGGGCGAGCAACCCGGACCAAAAACCGCCGCTGGTGGAAGGCGACCTGTTCAGCAGCCTGTTCGAAGGTCCCGACAGTTACTCCGCTGCTGAATCGAAGCTTGATGGTTCCCGTGCAAGGGTGAAGATGGACCTGCGCCAGGGCGAAGGCAGCACTGCGACCAGTTGGCAGGACACCATGGTGCTCGAACTTGACGACGGTATCTGGTGCATCAGCGATGTCGAATACGGCGGCAATTGGCCATTCGCGAACCGCGGGCGGCTCAGCGAAACGCTCAAGCAGTGATTTACCTGGTCGCCGCGCTCGACGCTGCACGCGGCATCGGCCGGCGCAACACCATGCCCTGGCATTTGCCCGATGACTTGAAGCGCTTCAAGGCACTGACGCTCGGCAAGCCGATCCTGATGGGCGGAAACACTGCCCGGTCATTGGGACGCGCGCTGCCTGGCCGACGCAACCTGGTGCTGACCCGCGCAGCCTATCCGCCGTTCAAAGGCATGGAAACGGTGTCCAGCCTTCGCGATGCAACGCTGCTGGCCGAGGGTGAGGCACTGATGGTGATTGGCGGCGGCGAAATCTATGCCATGGCGCTGCCCTTGGCCACGCACCTGTACCTGACCCACGTGGATACCGTGGTCGCCGATGCGGATGTGCATTTTCCCGAATTCGATCCAGCGCAATGGCAGGTTGACCGGCGTGAAGCGCATCCTGCGGATGCGCGTCATGCCTTTGATTTCGAATTCGCAGATTACTCGCGCATCGCCGGCGGCGCTGGCTGATACGTCGCCGGCTTCAAGCGCTGCGGCGAATCTCGTTGGCGGGAACATCGCGTCCGGCGACCTGGTGCAGGCGCAGTTCCTGGCCGAGTTCCATCGCGGTCAGCTT
The DNA here is from genome assembly GCA_038248775.1 of Lysobacterales bacterium. Taxonomy (GTDB): domain Bacteria; phylum Pseudomonadota; class Gammaproteobacteria; order Xanthomonadales; family Xanthomonadaceae; genus Arenimonas. The sequence goes on from JBBRXD010000004.1 coordinate 16,764, forward strand.
GCCGCCCCATACTGCGCCAGTGTCGATGGCATAGATGCCAAGGCCCATGAACAAGCCCAGCGTGGACCAATGTCCGCACACGACAGGCAGCTCGCGCGGCGCGTGGCCGGGAACATCGAACCACGGGTAGAGCCCTGGCTTCTGCGTGCCAGGCCGGCCCTTTTCCTCGAACCCGATGCGGCCACCTGGCGTGCAGTAACGCATCCGGGTGAACACGTTCACGATCGCCCGGAAGCGATCGGGTCCAGTCAGTTTCGGGTTCCAGATCGGCTTGTCGCCGTACATGTTCTTGAGCAGTTTCCTGAAATCGTCGCCACGAAGTTGTTCTTCGGCCTCGCGCGCACGCGCCTCGGCGATCTTGATGGTCCACTTGGGCGCGAAGCCCGCATGCACCATCGCAAAGCCCAGCGTCCGGTCAACGTGCATCAGCTTCTGTTGCCGCAGCCAGTTCACCAGTACGTCGCGGTCGGGTGCGAACAACACGCGGCGCAGGTCGGGATTCACCCGGGCCTGGTCCACTTCGCTGCGTTGCGCGATCGCCAGCAGCGAAAGGTCGTGATTACCCAGTACGACGGTGCTGTGGATCGACAGGGAATGCACCAGGCGCAGGGTTTCAAGCGACTGCCCACCGCGGTTGACCAGGTCGCCGCAAAACCACAAGCGGTCGCGCGCCGTATCAAAGCGGATCTTTTCGAGCAGACGCTGCAGCGTATCGTGGCAACCTTGCACGTCGCCGATGGCGTAGGTAGCCATCAGTGCAGCGTCCGCGGGATGGACAAGGTGAACGGGGCAATTGCCGCATCGAAGTGGGTGCCGTCGTCTGCCAGCATCTGGTAGCTCCCTTCCATGGTACCCAGTGCCGTCTCGAGCACGGCGCCCGAAGTGTATTCGAAGTCATCCCCGGGGCGCAGCCAGGGTTGTTCGCCAACCACGCCTTCGCCGCGCACTTCCTGCACCTTGCCGTTGTCGTCGGTTATCAACCAGTGCCGGCTGATCAGGCGCGCCGGTACCTTGCCGCTGTTGTGGATGCGGATCGTATAGGCGAACACGAAGCGACCGTCTTCGGGCGTGGATTGCTCGGCGAGGAACCGGGTCTGCACCTGGACCTCGATGTCGTGCGGCGAAGGAGTCATGCCTGGCATTTTACGGAATATCCGCTGCGTCTGCGCCCAAGGCGTTGGACAGCTGGATGAATTGAGCGACCTCGAGTTGCTCGGCGCGCAGTTCCGGGCGCACGCCGGCGGCCACCATCTGCTCGCTGCTGCAGATCGCCTGCAGGGCGTTGCGCAGCGTCTTGCGGCGCTGGCCGAAGGCATCACGCACCACGCGCTCGAACAGGGCCGGGTCCTTGATGCCCACCGACGCAGGGTCCCGCGGCAGCAGGCGGACTACCGAGGAGTCGACTTTCGGCGGCGGCCGAAACGCGCCCGGCGGCACGTCGAACAGGGGCTGCACCTGGCAGACTGCCTGCAGCATCACGCTCAAGCGGCCATAGGTCTTGCTGCCGGGGCCAGCGCCCATGCGGTCCACCACTTCCTTCTGCAACATGAAGTGCATGTCGATGATGGCTTCGGCGTGCTCGAGCACATGGAACAGGATAGGCGTGGAAATGTTGTACGGCAGGTTGCCGACCAGGCGCAGCTGGCCTTCGCCGGCCAGCTTTCCGAAGTTCACCTTCAACACGTCCTTGTGGACGATGGTCAGTTCCCCAAGGCCGTGTGCGGCTTCCGACAGGGGAGTGATCAGGTCGCGGTCGAACTCGATGACGGTGAGCGCACCGTGGCGCTTGAGCAATGGAAAGGTGATCGCGCCCTGGCCCGGGCCGATCTCGACCAGTTGCTCGCCTGGCTTCGGATTGACGGCAAGCACGATCTTTTCGATGACGTTGCGGTCGTGCAGGAAGTGCTGGCCAAGCTGTTTCTTGGGTGGTTCCTTGAAATGGCTCATGCGCGGGCATCCCGACCGGCCAGTCGCGAGCACATGGCTACCGCGGCAATCAGGCTGGACGGGTCGGCGATACCCTTGCCGGCGATTCCCAGCGCAGTGCCATGGTCCACTGCCACCCGCGGGTAGGGCAGGCCCAGCGTGATGTTCACCGCGTGTTCGAAACCGGAGTGCTTGAGCACGGGCAAACCCTGGTCGTGGTACATGGCGAGTACCGCATCGAAGCCAACGAGTTTCTGCGGAAGGAAGGCAGTATCAGCGGGCAAGGGGCCGGTCAGCGCCATGCCCTCGGCACGCAAGGATTGCAGCACGGGTTCGATCACGCGAATCTCTTCGTCGCCGAGCACGCCCGCTTCGCCGGCGTGCGGATTGAGTCCCAACACGGCGATGCGCGGCAAGGCCAACCCGAAGTCGCGCCGCAGCGCGGCATCGAGGATACGCAGGCAGCGTTCGACCAGTTCGCCGGTAATGGCATCCGGCACCTGTCGCAAGGGCAGGTGGGTGGTCGCCAAGGCGACGCGCAAGGTCGGATTGGCCAGCATCATCAGCACGTTGCGGCCTGCTTGTTCGGCCAGCAATTCCGTGGTGCCGGTGTAGGCGATACCGCCGGCATTGATGCTGGCCTTGTTCACCGGACCGGTTACCAGCCCATCGAATTCACCGTCCAGGCAACCGCGCGCGCCGCGCAGCAGACTGTCGATGACGAAGCGCGCATTGCCGGGGTCTGCCCTGCCCCATTGGGTGGAAATCGGCTGCTTGAAGGGAAGGATTGCCAGTTCGCCCGGCTGTCTCGATTGCCCGGGCTCGATCAGGCGAAGCGGCAGGCCAAGCGACCGCGCGGCGAGCTGCAGGCAGTCCGGATCGGCAATGGCCACCGGATCGCAATCGAGCGGCAGTTGGGCGAGTCGAACGACAAGCTCGGGACCGACCCCCGCAGGCTCGCCCGCAACGAGGGCCAGCCTGGGCCCCATCAGCCGATCAGGCGCCGCCGAGGCGGCTGTCAACGTAGGCTTCGGCGCGCATCTGGCGCAGGAAGCGCTCGTAGTCCTCCTCGGACTTGCGCTGGCCGATAATCTCGCGCGCCTGGTTGCGGCGATTATCTTCGGTCACGTCCTGCTCGCGCATGGAAGTACGCTTGATCAGGTGGAAGCCGACATCGCTCTGGAATACGGGCGACAATTCGCCGTCCGCCAACTGCTGGACCTGGCTGCCAACTGCGGAGCCCCAGGCTTCCGCGGTGAACCAGCCCATGTCGCCGCCGGCGGCGCGGGTCTGCACGTCGTCGGATGCTTCGGTCGCGACTTTGCTGAAATCCTCGCCCGCAACAATGCGATCGCGCAGGGCCTGGATCTTCTGGCGCGCCACTTCGGCCGGCACCAGGTCGGTCACCGCGACCAGGATATCCTTCGCCTTGTACTGGGTAACCTTCTGGGCCTGCGGCTTGCGAACCTCGACCAGTTGCACGATCTGGAAGCCGCTGGGGCCGCGCACGGGCTCGGTGATCTGGCCGGCTGTCATCGTCTTGAGCATGCTCACGTACACCGCCGGAACGGCATCCATGGAGCGCCAGCCGATGTCACCGCCGTCCAGCGCGTTCTGCGCGCCTGAATAACGGATGGCGGCGGAACGGAAGTCAATCTCGCCGCGCTCTACCATCGCCTTGACCTCGTCGATCTTTTTCTTGGCGGTTTCGATCTCGCTGGGCGTCGCGCCTTCGGCCACGTTGATTTGCAGGTTGGCCAGGCGCAATTCGTCGCCACCGATGTCGCGGTTGGCCAGCACCTGGTCCACTTCGCCTTCGCTGACCTGCACCGAGCTCTGCACATAGCGCTGGCGAAGCCGTTGCACGGTGACTTCGTCGCGCAGGTTGGCGGCGAATTCGTTGTAGTCGAGGCCGTCCGAGGCCAGGCGCTGCCGCAGTTGGTCGACGGTCATCTTGTTCTGGCTGGCGACGGTGCCGATAGCCTGCTGCAGTTCCTGGTCGGAAATGCGGATACCGGAGCTCTCGGCGCGCTCGACCTGAAGGCGCATCAGGATCAGGCGCTCGAGCACCTGCCGTTCGAGCACATCGCGCGGGGGTAGCTGGCCGGGGTTCTGCGTCTGCAACTGGCGGCTGACGTTGGCGACGGCCAAGTCCACTTCACTGCGCAGGATCACGTCTTCGTTGACCACGGCGGCGATGCTGTCGACGGTCGTTGCCGGCAGTGTCTGGGCGCGGGTATCGGTGGCGGCCGACGCTGCGAGCAGCGCGACGAACAGGGCGGAGAAAATCGGTTTCATGTAATCAGGCACTCCGGGGCGCGCAAGGGCGGCGCAGGCGTTCAGCGGACATATCCAAGGATAGCATTATCAAGCAGGCGGCTTGTGTCGCGGCCGAAGCTGCCCAGGCCGTTCAGCTCGATCTCCAGGTACAGGCCGAGATTCTGGCGGCTTTCGAAATTGCGGATGTATTGCCGTCCGAGCAAGCGCACGGCAACGCAGCAGCTGTTCCATTCGAAGCCGGCGAGCGCCTCGATGGTCTGGTTGTCGCGCAAGGAATAGTTCCATCGGCCGTACAGGTTCCAGTTGTTGTTCACTGGTATGACAAAACTCAGGTCGGTTTGTTCCAGCGGCGGTTGGGTCAGGGACGCGCGGCGGAACCGGTATGCCGCGTTTATGATCGTGCCCTTGTGCAGGCGCAGCTGGGTACGCACCGATGACAGCTCGGTGTGCTGGTTGTCCGGGTTCCACTGGTGCGTGGCGCCCAGGCTCCACCAGTCGCTGACGGCCAGGTCCATGGTCGCGACCCAGACGCTGCCGTTGTCGGAGGCGGTTGGTGGGCCCCCGAACAGCGTCACCCGTGGCTGGTCGAAATAGGTGATGCGACCAATGCCGGCGCTCAGGCGCTCGCGCCCGTCGGCGGCGCTGAGGATACGCGTGGTCAGGGCCAGCGCGACCTGGTTGGCGTCGGTCTGGCGGTCCGCGCCGCCGAAGCGGTTGTCGCGGAACAGCGAGGTCCAGCCGAAGGTCAGTTCGCGCGTGTCGAACAATGGCAGGTGGTCCTGGTCGCGGTAGGGCACGCGCAGGTAGTACAGCCGCGGTTCAAGGGTCTGCATGTAATCGCCTCCGCCCCAGTTGAAGCTGCGCTCGAAATAGGCGCCGGCATCCACGCTGGCGATCGGCAGGCTGCGACTGGTGCTGTTGGATTCGCCCGGCCCGAGCAGGCTGTCGTCGAGCGAACTGTAGCCGGTATAGCGCCAGGCCAGCTGCGGCGTGATGAACCACGAGTTGCCGCCGAGCAGCAAACGCACGTAGGGCTGGATATCGACTCGATTGCCGCCACCCAGTGAATCGTGGTTGAAGCGCACCGCTTCGAAATTCAGTCCTGACTCGACCCAGCGCGACAGGGGCCGTAGCGCCGTGGCCTGGAGCCGCGGCAGTCGCCGATAGGGCTCGGCGCCATCCGGCAGCAGCGGGGTGGCGATCTGCCAGGTTTCTGCGGTCAGGCTGGCAGTCCAGTATTTTCCGCGACCGAAGAAACCCGCGCTGCTGTTGAGCAGCGAGATCGAGGTGGAATCGATCGAGTCGCCGAAGTCGCCGAAGTAATCCTTGTCGCTGACGTTGTTGAGGTCGGAGGCGAAGTACCAGTGGCGATTGACGGTGGTATGGTTCTGCCAGCTCAGCAGGCTGCGATCGGTGTTGGTCTGGTCATCGCCCGGCAGGTAGGTGCCGGAAAAATTGCCGCGCGAGCGCATGGTCAGGTAGCGGAATTCACCGTTGAGCATGAAGCCGCGCTTGGACAGCCAGCGCGGCGTCAGGGTGGCATCGTAATTCGGCGCCAGGTTCAGGTAGACCGGCAGCTTCAGGTCCAAGCCGTTCTGATCGTCGCGTCCGATGGTCGGCGCAAGCATGCCGGTACGGCGCTTGTCGTCGGTCGGGAAGCTGATCACCGGCAACCAGATGACCGGGATTCCACCGAGCCGCAAGGTCACATTGCGCGCCACGCCGGTGGCAGTTTCATTGTTGACTGCAATGCGCCCGGCAGAAAACTCCCACTGGCGCTGGCCGGGCGGACAGGTCGAATAGGTTGCATCGGTCAGCGTGCCGATAGGCCCTTTCAATACCGCCGTTTCGGCTTCGCCATTACCCAGTTCTTCGTTGAACTGGTAGCGGACCTTGCCCATCTTCAGTACGTCGTTCTTCTGGTCGCCGGTAGCGCTTTCCGCGGTCAGCCGCACGGTACGGTCCTGGTAGCGAACCTGGCCCTGGGTTACGAATTGTCCGGTGTCGTGCGTGTAGGTGACCTTGTCGGTGGTCATCCACTGGTCGGCGTGGGTGAGTTCGACGTTGCCCGAAAAAATCGTGGACTCACTTTTCTGGACGTCAAGGTCATCCGCGCTGAAGTCGGTGGGCGCAGCCAGGCGATCCGCGGTAGCGGCAGGAACCTCGGTGAACCACGGGATGGTGGTCGGCAGCTTGCACAGGGCCCAGGTGGGTTTGGGAGCTTCCTCGGCGCGCACGGCGCCGACAATGGCTAGGCAGAGCGGAAGTAAACGCAGGCTGGTCTTGCGCACCGGGTGATTCCTGAAGATGCAATGGCCGTCATTCTAGCCCGAGCGGGGTCTATGCCGCCCACCTTGCCGCAACCGGAGCAGGACCTCAGGCGCCCAGGCCCGCGAGGTGGGCGACGCTGCACTCGCGCAGTGCCGTCAGGCTGTAGCCACCTTCCAGGAAAGACACGATGCGGCCCCGGGCATGGCGGACGGAAAGTTCCGCAAGCCGCGTGCTAAGCCAGGCGTAGTCGTCGGCGCCCAGGCCGAGGTCTGCCAGCGGGTCGAGGCGATGCCCGTCGAACCCGGCGGAAACCAGTACCAGTTGCGGCGCGAACGCGTCCAGCGCGGGCAGCAGCCGGTCGCTCCATGCACTGCGGAACATGGCGCTGCCTGCGCCGGGCGGCAGTGGCGCATTGACCACGTTGCACACGCCCGTTTCATCACTGGCGCCGGTGCCTGGATACAGTGGCGCCTGGTGCGAGCTGAGGTAAAGCACGCGTGGTTCGCGCTCGAAGATGTCCTGCGTGCCGTTGCCGTGGTGCACGTCGAAGTCGACGATCGCCACGCGCTGCAAGCCATGTTCGGCGAGCGCATGCGCCGCGGCCACGGCGATGTTGTTGAACAGGCAGAAGCCCATCGCCGCGCTGGCGGTGGCATGGTGGCCGGGCGGGCGCACCGCGCAGAACGCGCGATCAATCTTGCCAGACATGACGGCATCCACCGCGGCTACGCCGGCGCCACTCGCACGCAAGGCGGCCGCAGCTGAGCCAGGCGACAGAACGGTATCGGCATCGATTCGGACGCAGCCGCCGGTTGGCGTTTCGAGCACCTGGAAAATCATTTCTTCGGAGTGCACGCGGGCGATCTGCTGGTTGCTCGCCAGCGGCGCTTCCCTCCACTGCAAGTGGGGCAGGCCGATGTGCAAGGCCTGCAACACTGCGGCCAGTCTCGCTGGTGCTTCAGGGTGGCCAGTACCAGGGTCGTGTTGCAGGCAATCGGGATGGGTGTAGACCCGCATCTCAGCCCTTGCGGCGCTCATGGTTCCAGAGCACTTCGCCATGGCCGCTGGCGCGTGCCAGCACGCGCGACACCACGAACAGCAAGTCGGACAATCGATTCAGGAAGCGAATGGCTTCGGGCCGCACGGCATCGTGCCGCGACAAGGTGACCACGTCGCGTTCGGCGCGGCGGCAGATGGTGCGCGCGAGATGGCAATGCGCCGCGGCGATGCCGCCGCCGGGCAGGATGAAGTCCTTCAACGGTGGCAGGTCGGCATTGAATCCGTCGAGCTGGGATTCAAGCCGATCGATGTCAGCGTCGAATATCGCGGCATGGCCCGGGATGCACAATTCGCCGCCGAGATCGAACATCTGGTGTTGCACTGCTACCAATACGTGGCGAACCGCATCAGGGATGTAGCAGGCAAGCACGATGCCGATGGCGGAGTTGGCTTCGTCCACGGTGCCGTAAGCCGACACGCGTGCAGAATCCTTTGACACGCGCGCACCGTCGCCCAGCCCGGTGCTGCCGTCATCGCCGGTGCGGGTGTAGATCTTGGAAAGACGATTGCCCATGGGGCGCGTCTCAGGCGGTTTGCAGGCCCAGCGCCGGAATGCGCCGGCGCAGCAGCGCGAAGCTGCCGAATAAAACCACCGAGTAAAACAGCGTGCCGAGCACGGTGTACTGGAAAAAGGGGATGCCGGCGACATAGGCGGACATCAAGCCAGCGCCGGTCGGCGGATATAGGGGTGAGGCCAGCCATGCGCCGAAATTCGTCACCAGGAAGAACAGAAGCGAACCCACCAGCGAATAGCCGGCTATCCGAAATGCCGTGACCCGGCCACGCAACGCGAATCCGACCACCGTGGACAATGCTATGCACAGGTACACCAACCCGAAACCGGCGCTGAAGAAGTATTCGGAGTAGATGCCACCATTGACCAGGCCCAGCGCCAGGTCGGAAATGAACAGTGCCGACAACGGCACCCAGCTGGCGGCACCGCGGGGGGCGAAATAGGCGCCGCCGAACAAGGCTATGGCTTCCACCGGCGAAAAATTCGGCGGATGTGGCAGCAGTCGGGACAAGGCCGCCAGGACGATCATTCCGACCAGCAGGAGCGGTCCGGAGGCAATCGAAGACTGATTCTGTGAGGGCATGGTGAATCCGGTGGGATGAACTGGGACTGTGGTGGGGTGCGACGGCCATAGGCGGCAGACGGCCAGACCGTTAGGATACCGCAACGCGTCTGCCTGCGGTCCGAGAGACCTGTGAAAATGGATTTCGACATCGTCGTGCTGGGTGCTGGACTGGTCGGCAGCAGCCTGGCTTGCGCGCTGGATGGCCGTGGATACCGCATTGCCCTGGTCGAAGGCAGTTTGCCGAGGGAATCGCCGCCGGGCTTTGACGAACGCAAGCTCGCATTGGCGGCAGCCAGCCTGAATGCGCTGGGTGCCATGGGTGTGTTGGCGCATCTTTCCGAGCCTCCCAGTCCGATCCGTCGCATCCATGTCAGCCGCCAGGGCGACTTCGGCGTGGTGCGCCTGCAAGCCTCCGATGTCGGGCGTGATGCCTTCGGTGGCGTCGTGTCCGCGCGTGAACTCGGCCAGGCCCTCGAGAAGCGGCTGGCGGCGCTGGCGGACCTTGAATTGTTGCGGCCGCAAACGGTGTCGGGCATTCGCGATATCGAAGGAGGTGTCGCATTGCGCCTGCAGCCCGGAATCGACGCCGTTGCAACGGATGAGCGTGGCGGAAGTGAACTGACTACGCGCCTGTTGGTGGCGGCCGACGGTACCGAGTCCTTCGCGCGCCAGGCGCATGGCATCGCCGTGGACCGGCACGACTACCTGCAGACCTTGCTGGTCTGCAGCCTGGTGACCGATCGCGCAGCCGATGGCGGCGCGTACGAGAGATTTACGGCCGACGGGCCGGTCGCGCTGTTGCCGATGGGTCGGCAGTACGGCGCGATTTGTGCCTTGCCGCGCGTCGAAGCCGAGACCGTGATGGCAATGGACGATACCGCCTACATGGAATATTTCCAGGGGCGCTTCGGCTGGCGGGCAGGGCGCGTGGTTCGCGTCGGCAAACGCAGCGCATATCCGATCGCGCGCGTCATCGCCGAACGTATCACCTCGCGGCGCATGGTGTTGATGGGAAATGCCGCCCAGACCATCCATCCCATTGGCGCGCAGGGATTCAACCTCGGGCTTCGCGATGCCCTCGGGCTGGCCGAGGTACTGGTCGCGGCCGGCGCAGAAGCCGACCCCGGCAGCGAGGCGGTGCTGCAGGCTTACCAGGGGTCGCGCCGCGAGGATCGCGAGCGCACTTTGTCCTTCAGCGACGGGCTGGCGCGGGCAACGGGTAATGCTTCTTTACCCATGCACCTGTTGCGCTCGATCGGCTTGATGGCATTGGCCAATGTGCCGGGTCTGTCGGCGCCCCTGGTGTCGGGCGCGATGGGATTTCGCGGAAACGTTCCTGCGCTTTCCCGAGTCATCGCGTGAGCCGCCGCGATCGCTTCGATGCCGTGGTGGTCGGGGCGGGCGTCGTGGGTGCCGCCGCCGCGTTACGGCTGGCGGCCGAAGGCTTGCGCATCGCCATCGTCGAAGCGCACGAGCCCCGACCCTGGAACCCGGCCGCGCCCGATCTGCGCGTGTATGCCTTCGCGCCGGATGCGCAGGCCTTGCTGGAGGAACTCGGTGCCTGGGCCGCGGTGGCTGCGGCACGCGCGCATCCTTATCGGCACATGCGGGTGTGGGATGCGGCTGGCGGTGGTGAACTGGCTTTCGACGCCGACCAGATGGGACGTGCGTGCCTGGGTCATATCGTCGAGCACGGACTGCTGGTGGATCGGCTGTGGTCCGCGTTGGCGCGCAGTCCTTCCATCGAGCGGCTATGCCCCGACAAGTTGCTCGAACTCGAACAGGATGACAACGAAGTTGTGCTCACATTGCAGAGCGGAACCCGGCTGCGCGCGAATCTCGTGCTCGGTGCAGATGGTGCCGCCTCACGCGTTCGAACCTTGTTGGGCGTGCACACGCGCGACCACGACTACGGGCAGCAGGGCGTCGTCGCTTATGTCAGCACGCAGGACTCTCACCAGGACACGGCCTGGCAGCGTTTCCTGGTCACCGGGCCGCTGGCATTCCTGCCTTGTGCCGACGGCCGCTGCTCCATCGTCTGGACCTTGCCCGATGCCCAGGCCGAGCGCGTGCTGGCTCTGGCCCCGGAAGACTTTTGCACAGAGCTCA
>JBBRXD010000005.1:0-27409 GCA_038248775.1 Lysobacterales bacterium
ACCGCGCCCAGTACTTGCCAGACTTCGCTGGAACGCTTCTCGATGGCCAGCGTGCGGAAGCCCATGCGCAATGAATTGAGGATGGCAGACAAGGTGGTCGGCCCGGCAATCACCACGCGGTGGTCGCGCTGCAGCAGTTCCACCAGGCCCGGACGACGCAGCACTTCGGCATACAGGCCTTCGGTGGGCAGGAACATGATGGCGAAGTCCGCCGTGTGCGGCGGCGAAACGTACTTGGTCGAGATGCTCTTGGCTTCATCGCGCATTCGCCGTTCCAGCGCAGCGCCGGCCTGGATGGCGCCTTCGAGGTCGGCGTTTTCCTGCGCATCAAGCAGGCGTTCGTAATCTTCGCGCGGAAACTTGGCATCGATCGGCAGCCAGACCGGACTTTCCGCCGAATCGGTATGGCCAGGCAGGCGAATGGCGAATTCGACGCGCTCGCTGCTGCCGGGCGCCGTGGCAATGTTGGTGGCGTACTGGTCGATGGTGAGCATCTGCTCGAGGATCGCGGCCAGTTGCACTTCGCCAAAGATGCCACGGGTCTTGACGTTGCCGAGCACACGCTTGAGGTCGCCGACACCGGTAGCGAGGGTCTGCATCTCGCCCAGTCCGCGCTGCACCTGCTCAAGTTGCTGCTGGACCATGCGGAACGATTCGCCCAGGCGCGCTTCCAGCGTGGACTGCAATTTTTCGTCCACGGTCTGGCGCATCTGCTCGAGCTTGGCGGCGTTGTCCTTTTGCAATTCGGACAGGCGCCCTTCCAGGGTCAGGCGTACTTCGCCCAGGCGACGCTCGGTGGTCTCGTTCAATTTTTCCAGGCGCAGCTGCAGGGCGGCTTCAAAGCGTTGCAGGCCGGCACCGGTCTCGTTTCGGCTGGCGCGGGCGTCCTCGGCCAGGGCCTGGCGCAGGCTGGCAAGGCCTTCCTGGGTGCGTTCGGTGAACTGGCCCAGACGCTGGTCGAAGCCGGCGAACGCGGACTGGGACTCGCCCCGCCCGATCCGGTGTTCCTCGCGCACGCCGCGCTCGACCCGGTCGATATCGGACAGCAACTGGCCGAAGCGGGCTTCAAGCCCAGCCTCCGGCCGGGACTGCGATTGCCGGCGCCATAGCGCGACCAGGGCCAACAATTGCAAGACGGCCAGCACCACGACGAGCCAGATCAGCAGTTCCATCCGCGATTCCCATTGCAAGGAATGGAGATTCTAATCGGCTGGGCGTCTCATGCGCAGCGAAAGCTCAGGCGGCTTTCTTGGCCCAGGCCGAGCACCAGCCCTTCGGCGCGACGCTGTAGCCCGGAAAAAGCGTGCAAGCACCGGTGGCGGCGGTGAAGAACTGGCAGTTGGCGCAATTACTGCCCGGCTTGAACGCGGCGTGCTTGGTCTTGCTGGCGTCCTCTATGTAGCTGAGTGCCTTCGCCTGCGCGTTGGTCAGGGGCAACTTGGGCAGCGGCGCTGCCTGAACGGGGGACAGCCGGCCCAACAAGGGCAGCGCGGTGGCGGCCACGACCGCCTTCAGCAGGAAACGACGGCGGTTATCTCGGATTTCGCTCATGGCAGGCTCCTGGAAAGCGCCATTGTAGTCCTGCGCCGTGAAGGTGGCTTGATTGTCATCAAGTCCGCCAGTGCAGCGACGGCAATCGGCATTCGCTAGACTACAGTCATGGAAACGCCCAGCTACGACCGTGCCCGCCTCGCCGCCCTTGCCGGGGAAATCATCGCCGCCACGCGCGAGCTTTCCGCGCTGGGCTGGACGCCGGCCACCAGCAGCAATTTTTCCATGCGCCTGGACGACCGGCATGTGGCGGTAACGGTGTCGGGCCGCGACAAGGGCCTTCTGCAACCTGATGACATCATGGTGGTGGACTATGCTGGCAAGGCCGTGCACGAGGGCCAGAAGCCTTCGGCAGAAACCGTGCTGCACACGCAGCTATATGCCCGCCTGCCCGACGTGGGTTGCGTGCTGCACACGCATTCGCTGGCACAGACGCTGGCGTCGCGGCTGTACGCGGGCGCCGGCCACGTGCGATTCGAGGACTACGAACTGATCAATGCCTTCCGCGGCCAGGAAACGCACGACACCGAGCTCGACGTGCCGGTGCTGGCGAACAACCAGCATATCCCCACCCTGGCCGCACAGGTAGATGTGTTGCTCGACCGCGGAAGCCTTTGGGGTTACCTGATCGAGGGCCACGGCATGTATGCCTGGGGCCGCGACATGGCCGAGGCCCGGCGCCACCTTGAAGCCTTCGAATTCCTGCTGAACTGCGAACTTGAAATGAGGAAGTTGCGCCAATGAGCCGACTGCGTATTTTTTCGGAAGCCGACCCCGTGCATCCGATGCTTACCACGTCCACCCATGAGTTCATTGCCGAACAATTGGGCAAGATTGGCGTGCGCTTCGAGCAATGGCAGGCAACGGCGGAACTTGAGCCTGGCGCAAGCCACGAGGCGGTGCTTGCCGCTTACAAAAGCCACATTGACGAGATTGTGCAGGAAAAGGGCTTCCGCACGGTGGACGTGGTCAGCATCGCGCCCGACCACCCGGACCGGGAAGCGATGCGTAAGAAGTTCCTGGACGAACACTTCCACAAGGAGGACGAAGTCCGCTTCTTCGTTGCCGGCTCGGGTCTGTTCACCCTGCACGTGGGCGAGCGTGTCTATGAAATCCTGTGCGAGCAAGGCGACCTGATCGGCGTGCCCGACAGCACCCGGCACTGGTTCGACATGGGCCCGGCGCCCCACTTCATCGCAGTGCGGTTTTTCACCGAGGCGGATGGCTGGGTCGGCCACTTTACCGGCACTGACATGGCGCTGCGATTCCCGCGCCACGACAACAGCAGCGCCAACGGGTGAAGAAAACCATCCTGACCGATATCGAGGGCACGACCAGTTCGATTTCCTTCGTGAAGGACGTGCTGTTTCCGTATGCGCGACGCGCGCTTCCTGACTTCGTGCACCAACATGGCGGCGAACCCGAAGTGCGTTACTGGCTGGACAATGCTGCAGTAGATGCAGGGTCGATGTGCCAGGACGACATGATCGTCGAACTGCTACAGGGCTGGATCGACGAGGACCGCAAGCACCCGGCATTGAAGGCGCTGCAGGGCCTGATCTGGGCCCATGGCTACGCCAGTGGCGAATACGTCGCGCATGTCTATCCCGATGCGGTAGCGGCACTGCGCCAGTGGAAGACCGACGGCCATCCAATGTTCGTGTATTCATCCGGATCGGTGGCTGCGCAGAAACTGTTATTCGGCCATAGCAGTGCCGGCGACTTGCGCAGCTTGTTCAACGGCTATTTCGATACTGCCGTCGGCGGCAAGCGCGAGGCGCACAGTTATCGCAATGTACTGGGTTCGCTGGGACTGACGGCCGACCAGGTGGTTTTCCTGTCGGACGTGGTGGAAGAGCTCGACGCCGCGCGCGAGGCCGGCATGCAGACCGTGCTGGTGGACCGGCGGGAAGATTACCCGCTGGCGCGCACTGGGGATGCCTGCCACGGACACCGCCGGGTGGAAAGTTTCAGCAACGCGCTGGAATGATTGAAGCTGCGGCTCAGGGCGTGACGACGTCCAGCCGGTAAGTGGTTTCCGCGCGGGCCTCGCCATAGCCGTCCAGCATGGCGCGCACTTGCACCTGGTGCGTGCCCGGTTCGAGATCCGTCGGCAGCGACAGTCGCCACAGGTGTGTTGATGGCACCGCCTCCGGCGCGCGGTCGTGACCGCGCAACTGCTCAGCGGCATCGTCGAGCAGGTTCTGCTCGAGCATCGCGGGGTCGGCTTGCAGCACGCGCTTCATCGGCTTCCACGGGCCCTCGTCGATGCGCATTTCAACCGGCGTGCCGGCGTGGCCCATGAACACATTCGCGTACAGACCGATACCCGGCCACTCACCGCGACGCAATACCTTCGGTCCATGCAATCCGATCTGGAAATCCTGCGGCGCGCGCGCCGCGAACCAGCGCAGGTCGGCCTTGCCGTCTTGCACGCGCAAGCGGGCATAGCCGTTCGGCGTGCCATCGTCCATCGTTGCGGCGGGAATGCCTTCGGCATCCTTCACACCCGTCCAGTAGGTGCCACAAGCTGCGCCGACGTTGTATTCATGCAACGGCGTCGCCCCGTGCCAGCCGGTACTTGCATCGTGGAAGACGTGCAGTTGCTTGTGCGAATGCGCGCTCAGCACCAGCACGTTGGGAAATGGCTTCAGCAGCGCGAACAACCTTTCCCGATCCGCCTTGCGGAATGTTTCAACACCCGGAACCGCGTCATACAGATGGATGTGCATCGACAGCACCAGCAGGCGGGACTTCGATGCCGTGGCCAGGTAGGACTCGAGGAAGGTGAACTGCGATTCGCGCAAACCGCCGATGTACGCCGGCGACTGCCCTGGCTGGTAGATGACATCGTCGAGCACGATGAAGTTGGCCTGGGCTTCTTCCCACGCATAGGTGTCCGGACCAAACGCGTGGCGGAAGCTGTCGAGTGATTGTTCGTCGCGCGGCGCATCGAAGTCGATGTCGTGGTTGCCGGGCGCATGCAGCCAGGGCAGGCCCAGGCGCGCGTCAATGGCTTTCAGCGCGGGAAACAGCGACAGGTCGTCGTTGACCAGGTCGCCCAGGGTAATGCCCAGGCGCGCCGCAGGCGCGCCCTGCAGGGGCGCGACGATATCGCGCGCGTAGTAATCGGCGTCCACCATCGATTTCAGTTGCGGGTCGCCGAACACCAGCACTTCCAGTGCCGCGGGAGCAGCCTTGGGCGCCTGGCGCAATGCGAAGTCGCGGCAGCCGCCGGTCGCTGAGGGCGGGACGCCTCCATAGCGCAGCTTGGGACCCGCGTCGGGTTGCAGGTTGACCCAGGTGTCCGGCAGCCCATCGGCACGAAGCCGCGCGACGTAGCCGGCGGGCTTGACCATGAAAACGCTGCGCGCGGGCTTTGCATTGAGCACGAAGCGACCTCGGCTGTCGCTGCGTACGATGCTTTCGCCATCGGACACTGCAACGCCGGCCAGGCCTTTCTCACGCTTGTCGCGCTGGCCGTTGTTGTCGCGATCAATGAAGACCGTGCCAGCGCATGCCAGCGTGCCCGGCGCGGTCGCATCCGCCTGCGCAATGCCCGAGGCGATCAAGGACAACAGGAGGCCAAGACGAAAAACGGGAGTGGTTGCGCGCATAGGTGAAGTTCCGGGAAGACGCACCGATTATCGCGGTTATCGGTGCCTTTGTTCGAGTACCGCCACTGCATCGGCCAGCGACAGGCCGCGAGCGCGCAGCAGTACCAGCAGGTGGTAAAGCAAGTCGGCCGACTCGCCCAGTAGCGCGGCATCGTCCTGCACCACGGCTGCCAGCGCGGTTTCCACGCCCTCCTCGCCTACCTTTTGCGCAATGTAACGGGTGCCCGATTCAAAAAGCCGGGTGCTGTAGCTGCCTTCGGGCCGGTCACGTTCCCGGGCGGCAATCACGCCATCCAGGTCGGCCAGGAAATTGCCAGGCGCGACTGGAAAGCAGCTGTCGCGGCCAAGGTGGCAGGTCGGCCCTTGCGGCAGCGCCTGGACCAGCAGGGTGTCGCCATCGCAATCGGTTTCGATCGACTGCAGTTGCAGGAAGTGGCCGCTGGCCTCGCCCTTTGTCCACAGCCTTTGCTTGCTGCGACTGAAAAAGGTGACTTGCCCGGACTCGAGCGATTTCGCCAGCGCCTGCCGGTCCATGTAGCCGAGCATCAGCACGCGGCCATTGCCTGCGTCCTGCACGATCGCGGGCAGCAGTCCTGCCTGTTTGTCCCAGGCCAGGTCCTGGATGCGTGGATCGCCGGCCTGCAATGCCGTGGCGTCAGAAGTCATCTCGCACCTCGATGCCCTGGCTGCGCAGGGACCGTTTCAGATCGGGGATGGCGAGTTCGCCACTGTGGAATATGCTGGCGGCCAATGCGGCATCCACATCTGCCCGCAGGAACACGTCGGCGAAATGCGCGGCCGCACCGGCGCCGCCGGAAGCGACCAGCGGCACCTGGCAAACGTCCCGTGCCGCCTGCAGTTGGCTGATATCGAAACCGTTTCTCGCGCCGTCCGAGCCCATGCAGTTGAGCACGATCTCGCCCGCGCCCAATGCCTGGACTTCGACGACCCAGTCCAGCGTCTTTCGGGCCAGCGCCAGGGTCCGGTTGGGGTCGCCGCTGTATTGGCGAACGCGCCACTGCCCATCCTCGTCGCGAAGGCTGTCCACGCCGACCACTACGCATTGCACGCCGAAGGCGTCGGCCAACTCCGACACCAGCGCGGGTCGCTCCAGGGCCGGCGAGTTCACGGAGATCTTGTCGGCGCCCGCAGCGAGCACGGCGCGCGCCTCGGCCACCGATCGGATGCCACCGGCCACGCAGAAGGGAATGTCGATGATGGTCGCGACGCGCTCGATCCAGGCGCGATCCACCGAGCGACCTTCCGGGCTGGCGGTGATGTCGTAGAAGACAAGTTCGTCGGCGCCTTCGTCGCGATATCGCAGGGCGAGATCCTCGATGGACCCGACCACCACGTGGTCGCGGAAGCGCACGCCCTTTACGACCTGGCCGTCGCGAACGTCAAGGCAGGGAATGATTCGCCGGCTCAGCATGACGGCTTCTGGATGCGCATGGCATCAGTCAGCGTGAAACGCTGCTCAAGTAGCGCGCGGCCGAGGATGGCGCTACTCGCGCCGGCCTCGCGCGCCGCGCTGATGTCGTCGAGGCCGTTCACGCCGCCGGACGCCTGGATGCTCAGCTGCGGCCAGCGCAAGGCCAGCATCTGGTACAGCGCGATATTGAATCCGGTCAGCATGCCGTCGCGGGAAATATCGGTGCACAGCACATGCTTGAGGCCGACTTGGGAATAGCTGTCGAGCATGTCGTCGAGCGTAGCTACCGATGCTTCGGTCCAGCCCGACACCGGCAAGCGCCAGACGCCGCTGTCGTCCTGGCGCGTATCCAGCGCCAAGGTCAGGTGTTCGCTGCCATAATGACGCAGCCAGGCACTGACCAGCGACGGCCTGCGCACCGCCTGGGTGCCGACGACCACGCGCTCGACGCCGGCATTCAACAGCAGCTCGACGTCCTGCGCGGACCGGATCCCGCCACCGGTCTGCAGGCGCAAGCCGGTCTCGGCCTTGAGTCTTTCGACCAGTGGCAATTGCGTGTAGCCGCCGAAGCGCGCCGCATCCAGGTCCACCAGGTGCAGCCACTCCGCGCCCTCGTCGGCGTACGCGCGCGCGACGGCGACCGGGTCATCGCCATACACGGTTTCGCGATCGTAATCGCCCTGCACGAGGCGGACGACGCGTCCATTGCGAATATCGATGGCAGGTATCAGGGAGAAGGACATCGGTCAGAGTGCCAGGAAGTTCTTGAGCAAGCGCGCGCCTGCGACGGCGGATCGCTCGGGGTGGAATTGCGCGCCCATCACCGAACCGCTGGCCACCATGGCGGCGAAAGGCTCGCCGTGGTTGCTACGGGTGATGGTGGACGCCGGGTTGCGGGCGGCATAGCTGTGCACGAAGTACACCCACTGCTGGTCGAGGCCGGCGGATAAAGGATGGTCGGCGATGGTTTCAAGGCGATTCCAGCCCATGTGCGGCACGCGGATGCCAGGCAAGGACGGCAGTCGCGTCACCTTGCCGGGCAACAGGCCCAGGCACTCGGTGTTGCCCTCTTCGGATGATTCAAACAACAGCTGCATGCCGATGCAGATGCCGATCAGTGGTTGCGTGAGACGCGCCAGCAGCTTGTCCAGGCCGTTCTCGCGCAGCCGCGCCATGGCGCTGGCCGCGGCGCCCACGCCAGGCAGTACGACGTGCGTGGCCGACTGGATGGTGCGCCAGTCGGACGTGACCGGCACATCCACGCCCAGCCGCGCAAACGCCGCACGCACCGAGCCCAGGTTGGCGCCGCCTGAATCGAGCAGCACGACGCGCGGCGCAGTGGTCACAGCACGCCTTTGGTCGTTGGCAGTTCGCTGCCCTCGCGCCGGATGGCCTGGCGCAGTGCGCGGGCCACCGACTTGAAGCAGGCTTCCACCATGTGGTGCGTGTTTTCGCCGCGCACCGTCAGTTGCAGGTTCAGGCCCGAGGTCTCGCAGAGCGAGCGGAAAAAGTGCGGCACCAGTTCGGTCGGCAGGTCGCCAACCCGGTCACGCGGGAATTCACCATCGAACACGAAATAGGGTCGACCGGAAAAATCGAGCACGGCGCTGGCCTGGGTCTCGTCCATTGGCAGGGTGAATCCATAGCGGCCGATGCCACGCTTGTCGCCCAGCGCGGCCTTCAAGGCAGCGCCCAGGGCCAAGGCGC
The DNA here is from genome assembly GCA_038248775.1 of Lysobacterales bacterium. Taxonomy (GTDB): domain Bacteria; phylum Pseudomonadota; class Gammaproteobacteria; order Xanthomonadales; family Xanthomonadaceae; genus Arenimonas. Next base: position 8,308 of record JBBRXD010000005.1, read on the forward strand.
AGTCTTCCACCGTGTGGTGTTCGTCGATATGCAGGTCGCCGGCGCACTGCACCTCCAGCGCGAAGCCGCCATGCTTGCCCAGCTGTTCCAGCATGTGGTCAAAGAAGCCGTGCCCGGTCAACACGACGGGGTCGGCGACGCGATCAAGGTCGAGGCTGACCCGGATCCTGGTTTCCTTTGTGACGCGCTCGATGCTGGCGGTGCGGGGCGCATCGGCCAGCGCGTGCGCGACGTCGCTCCATCGCAACTGCCCGGCGCCGATGCGAAAGCCACGCACGCCGAGGTTGCGGGCGAACTCAATGTCGGTCTCGCGGTCGCCAACCATGGCGCTGGCATCCAGGTCCACGCTGCGATCGCGCAGGTAGTGCATCACCATGCCGATACCCGGTTTGCGGTTGGGCGAATTGTCGGCGGGAAAATGTTCGTCGATCAATATTTCGCGAAAGACGATGCCTTGCGATTGCAGGACCTGCAGCAACAGCGCCTGCGGGCCTTCGAAGGACTCGCGCGGATACGACGCCGTGCCCAGCCCATCCTGGTTGGACACCATCACGAACTCGAAGCCCGCATCGCGCAGCCGAAGCAAGGCAGGAACCACGCCTGCCACCAGGCGGAATTTTTCGAAGCTGTCGATCTGTTCATCGGCGGGCTCCTCGATCAGCACGCCGTCACGGTCGATAAAGAGGATCTTGCTCATGCCGCCACCTGCTCTTGCAGCGTAGCCAGCAGGGCGGCATTTTCCGCAGGCGTGCCGACGGTGATGCGCAACGCGTCGCTTAAGCCTTGCATGGCACGCATGTCGCGAACCACGATGCCCGCCGACAGCAACCGGTCGAACACGGCCTGGGTCTGTTCGAAGCGCACCAGCAAGTAGTTGCCCTGGGACGGATACACGCGGGTCACGCCGGCAAGCGACAGCAGCCCCCTGCGCAGGGTTTCGCGTTCTGCCACGGCCTGCTCGCAACGCTGGCGCGCCTGCGCGATGCCCGCGTCCGACAGTGCCGCCAAAGCCAGCACCGCGGACGGCGCCGGCACCGGGTACGGGGCGGACAGGTTGCGCAGCACGGCAATCAGCTCGGGTTCGGCCAGCACGCAGCCGATGCGCGCACCCGCCAGGGCATAGGCCTTGGACATCGTGCGCAGTACGACCAGGCCGGGGAACTCCGCCAGCAGCGTGGCTGCGCTGGCGATGGCGCTGTACTCACCGTAGGCCTCGTCGATCACCAGCACGGCGCGTCCGGCCAGTGCAGCGGCAAGCGTGCGGATCTGGTTGATGTCGAGCGCCTGCCCCGTGGGGTTGGCCGGTGAACACAGGAACACGATGCGCACATTGCGCTTGGCAACCGCGTCCACGATGGCAGGCAGGTTCAGCTGCCACTGCCCGTCCGCATCGATCAGCGGCACTTCCACCAATGGCGCGCCTTGCACGCGAGCGCACACGGCATACATTCCGAAACAGGGCGGCGCCACTGCCACGCCATCGTGGCCAGCGCGGCAGAAGGCGCGAACCAACAGGTCGATTCCCTCGTCGCTGCCGCGGGTCACCATCAACTGTTCCGGCGCCACGGCATAGAGCGCGGCGAGCCGTTCGCGCAGGGCGCGCGGTTGTGGATCGGGATAGCGATTGAGCGAGAGTCCGCCATCGGCGAGGCAGGGCTCGGGCGCCTCATTGGCGTTGAGCCAGACCGAGCCGCGCGCACCGGTTCGCCGCGCCGACGAGTAGCCCGCGAAATCGCGCAGGTCGGGTCGCAACAATTCGAGTGTCGTACTCATGCTGATGCTCCGAGCCGCAGCAATACGGCTTGCGCGTGCGCTTCCAGGCCCTCGGCGCGCGCCAGCGTGACCGCGCATGGGCCGATGGCGGCGAGTCCTGCTGGCGTGACCGATTGCACGCTGATACTGGTCTGGAAACTGGCGACGCTGACGCCGCTGTAGGCATGCGCCGCGCCATTGGTCGGCAACACGTGGTTGGTTCCCGAGCAATAGTCGCCCAGGGATTCCGGCGCGTAGTCGCCGAGGAAGACCGAGCCGGCGCTACGCACGTTCGGCAGCCAGTCCCGTGCTTCACGCAATGCCAGGATCAGGTGCTCGGGCGCATAGGCGTTACTGATCTCGAAGGCCTGTTCGAGGCTTTCGACCTGGATCAGGCGCGCGTGGGCGAGCGCCGCACGCGCGATGTCGGCACGGGGCAATGCCGGCAACTGGAGATCGATTTCGACGCGTACCTGTTCAATGAAGTCCGCCGACAGGGCGAGTCCGATCACCTGCGAGTCAGTGCCGTGTTCGGCCTGCGACAGCAGGTCGGACGCCACGAACGCCGGCGAGGCGCCGGCATCGGCGATCACCAACACTTCCGACGGACCCGCGGGCATGTCGATGGCCGGGCCGCCGTTGCGCACGGAAACCTGTTGCTTGGCCTGGGTGACGAAGCTGTTGCCGGGGCCGAACAATTTGTCGCAGGCGGGAACGCCTGGCGTGCCAAACGCCATCGCGGCGATGGCTTGCGCGCCACCTATTTTAAACACCCGCGTAATTCCGCACAGGCGGGCCGCGGTGAGCACGTAGGGGTCGGCCTTGCCGTCCGGGCGCGGTGGCGTGCACAACACGATGTCGTCGCAGCCAGCCAGCGCAGCGGGTACGCCCAGCATCAGTGCGGTGGAGGGTAGCGGCGCGGTTCCAGCGGGTACGTACAGCCCGACCCGGCGAATGCCACGCAGGATTCTTCCGCAGCGCACGCCGGGCGCGGTCTCGATTTCGAAAGGCTGCGACTGGCCGGCCACGTGCCACGCGACCAGCCGCTCGCGCGCCTGTTGCATCGCCTGGTAAACCTCGTCGGGCACACCCGCGCGTGCTTCATCGAACTGCGCCTCGTCCACGGCCGGGTCGCCAAGCTCGATGCCGTCGAATCGTCGCGTCAACGCACGGATTGCGCTATCGCCATCAGCGCGCACCTGGTCGATGATCCGGGCGACCGCGGTTTCCAGTTCGGCATTGGCGGACTCCACCGGTCGCTGCAAGGCCTGCGCGCGTGCGGCTGGGTCCAATTCATTCCAGCGCAGGGTCTTCATGCCAGCATCTGCTCCACGGGCAACACCAACATCCCGAACGCGCCGGCACGCTTCATGTCTTCGAGCCGTTGCCAGGTCATTGCGGTGCGGCACAAGGCCTGCAGCGAGACGTCATCGCTGCGGCCTTCGATGGTGGTAATGGTGGGTGTTTCGGCGTCGGTCAGCAGCTTGAGGATTTCCGGCACCGCGCTTCGACGGGCCTGGAACAACAGAAGCTTGCTGGCCTTCAGGCTCAGCACGCCGTCGAGGCGACGCACCAACAGGCTGGCGAGGTCCGCGCGCACATCGCCAAATGGCTTGGCCGGGCCGGCCAACACGGCTTCGCTTTCCAGGATGATGGCGACTTCCTTGAGCTGGTTGGCGACCAGCGTGGCGCCGGACGACACCAGGTCGCAGATGCTTTCGGCCTTGCCCAGGCGCGGCGCAATTTCAACCGAGCCCGACAGCACCACCGGTTCCGCATCCACGCCCTGCTCCGCCAGCCATTGCGCGAGCAGGTGCGGATAGCTGGTGGCGATGCGCGTACCTGCGAGGCGCTGGTTGTCACCCTGCCAATCCCACTCGTTCGGCACGGCGACGGAAAGCCGGCAACGGCCGAAACCAAGCGGACGCAGCACGGAAAACGCATCGTCCTTGCCGGTCGCGCGTCGCTCGGCTGCCTGTTCGTCCAGTACGTTCTGGCCGACGACGCCCAGGTCGCAGACGCCTTCGGCAATCAGGCCGGGAATATCGTCGTCGCGCACCAGCAGCAGGTCGATCGGCAAGGAATCGCCGTAGCAGAACAGGCGGTCGCGACTTTCGCGAAAGCTCAGGCCGGCACGCGCTAGCAGGTCGCGCGCCGGATCCGACAGACGACCTGATTTTTGAATGGCAATACGCAGGCGATCATGCGTCCGCATGGGTGAAGTCCTTTTCTGAAGTTCAGTTCTGGCTGGATTTGATGTCGCCGAGCACGCGTTCGGCGGCGAGGCGATAGCCCCCGGCACCGAGCTCGAGGCAGCGGGCGATTCGGCCGACGGTGGTAACGCTGACACCGGTGCGGTCATGGATTTCCCGATAGGCCACGCCTTGCAACAACAGCGGCACAACCCGCCAGCGATCGGCGATGGCCTCCAGTTCGGCGGGCGTGCACAGGTCTTCGAGCAGAGCGCGGAGTTCGTCGGGGCTGCGCATGGCCAGGACCGCCTCAATCAGGCAGCCGAGGGGCTCGGACCCGCGGTTGCGGGGCGCGGCTGGCAGGGTGGGCTTTCGCTTCATTCAGCCAATGTAACAGCACGCTATTACATTAGCAAGCTCTGCTCCGAAAAATGTCACCTGATAGCCAATGCCGGCGAGTCCCGTTAAGGTGGGCGAAATCGGGGGATCGTGTCTGGTGAGCCTGGGCTTGCGAATTCTGGTGCTGATCCTGACCCTGGCCGGCGCCTGCCTGGCTGAGGCGAGGCCTCCCCGCGTCACTGTCAGCCCGGGCCTGACCGATCTGTCCCTGTCGCCGCGCATGACCTACCTGGTTGATCCGGACGGGCTCGCGGATGCATCCAGCATGTTCCAGTCGGCGGCCCAGGGTCGCTTCATGCCCCTGCCCAATGGCAACGCGACCTTCGGCTTCGGTGATGGCGCCTACTGGTTCCACACCCGGCTGTTCAACGACGGCAACGAGGAAGAACGCTGGCTGCTGGTCCTGAAGTATTCACTGCTCGACAACGTCGACGTCTACATGCGCTATCCCGATGGGCGCGTAGACCACCTGGCCTCGGGCGACAAGCTGCCGTTTTCGGCACGTGCGATCCGCTACCGGCATCCAAATTTCTGGCTGAACCTGCCGCAGCGCACCGAGGTGGAGTTGCTGGTGCGCGCGCAAAGCGAAAGCTCGATGCAGGCACCGTTGCACATCTACACCTTCGGCGCCTTCGCCGAGATGGAACGTGACGCGCAGATCGGCATCGGCCTGTATGACGGCATCCTGCTGGCCTTGTTCCTCTACAACCTGGTGTTATGGCTGTCGCTGCGCGACAGCAGCCACTTCTGGTACATGTGCCATCTCGCCGGCTTCGGCATGGTGCTGTTCTGCCTCAACGGACTGGCTTTCGAATATCTCTGGCCCAGTTCCCCGTGGCTGGCCAACCACGCCATTCCGTTGTCCATGGCGTTCTCGCAGATGGCGATGCACCAGTTCGTGCGCTTATTCCTTGAACTGAAGCAACGATGGCCGCTGGGCGACAGGATATCGCTGGCCTTCATCGCCTTTTATGCGGTGGTCGGGCTGTCGTCGTTGTGGGTGGATTACCGGACATCCGTGCTGTTGGGCACGTATGGAGTTTTCCCGGGCGTGCTGGCCGTGCTTTACCAGACCTTCCATGCCATCCAACGCGGCTATAGGCCGGCGCGGCTTTTCCTGGCGGCCTGGACGATGCTGCTGCTGGGCACCGCAATGTATGCCTCGGTATCGTTTGGTATCCTGCCGAAGAATTTCTTCACCGAATACGGCATCCAGATTGGCTCGGCGATGGAGATGGTGCTGCTGTCGTTCGCCCTGGCCTACCGCTACGCGAGCCTGCGCACCGAAAATGAAAACCTGGTGCGCGAGGCCAACGAACAACTCGAGCGAAATGTATCGCGGCGCACCGCGGAACTGAGCGCCGCGCTTGAACAACTGGCCGATGCCAATTCACGCCTGCGCGAGTCCAACCGTCGTGACGTATTGACCGGCATGTTCAATCGCCGCCACTTTCGCGAAGTGTTCGAGCAAATGCTGCACCACGCGGCGGAAACGCGCCAGCCGATCAGCCTGTTGCTGATCGACCTGGACCACTTCAAGCGGGTAAACGATGAGCACGGCCACCTGGCCGGCGATGAATGCCTGCGCGGCCTCGCCCGCAACCTGGCCGACTGCCTGGTGCAGGAAGTGGCAGTGTGCGCACGTTTCGGTGGCGAGGAATTCGTGGTGGTGCTGCCAGGCGTGTCCGCGTTGCGCGTGGCGGACATCGCCGAGCGTGTGCGCCGGCATATCGGATCGGTACCCGTGCGCTATTCCAGCAAGGAAATATGCATGACGGCCAGCATCGGCGTGTACAGCGTGCCGGTCGGGTCGAGCATGACGGCCGATGAAGTACTGCACCAGGCCGACGCTGCGCTTTACGCGGCCAAGAATGCCGGTCGCAACCGGGTGCACGTGGCTGCCTAGACAGCGGCCTTGGCTGCGCGCAGCAATTCGCCCTGTTCCACCAGCCGCACGGCCAGCGCGACTTCGCCGTCCATGGCGCGGTCTGCGTCCATGAAGGCAATGTCCTCGCGCAGGCGATCGAGGGTTGCCGCCACTGCACGACCGGGGCGGAATTCGCCCGAGTCGGCCAGTTCGATCCGCAAGGCTTCGACTTCTTCCAGGAATTTCGCGCGATCGGGCGAGCCGGGCAAGGGCGCGCACTGGATCTTCGCCGCCAGCGCCTCGGCATCGCCGTTGCGCGCCAGCTCGCGCGCGGCGTTGATCATGTCGCGCCGATAGTCGAGCGCCTGCGCCGCGCAGTAGATCTCCAGGGCAAGCACGCGGGCGAGGTCATCAGTCATCTCCAGCACGTGCCGGGCCTCATTGGCGCCCATCGACACATGGTCCTCGGCATTGGCGCTGGTCGGGATGCTGTACACGGATGCCGGATGCGCGCGGCTGCACAAATCATTGACGATGGCTGCAGCGGTGTATTGCACGATCATGAAGCCGCTTTCCGTGCCGTCCTCGTTACCGATCAGGAAGGCCGGCAAGCCGTCGTTGGTGGCCGGATCGACCAGCTTGTTCAATCGGCGCTCGGAAATGGATGCGAGCACCGGGATGGATGCCTTGACGTAACTCATCGCCAGCGCCAATGGCATGCCATGGAAGTGGCCTGCCGACACCACCTGGTCTTCGACGAATAGCGCGCCAGGCAAATCCGGGAACAGCAGCGGATTGTCGGTGACGGCGTTCAATTCGATATCGAGCACCCGTTTGGCCTGCGCCACGGCATCGCGCACGGCACCGTGCACCTGCGGCACGCAGCGCAGGGAATAACTGTCTTGGGGCTGGTGCTTCTTGCCGCCGCGGAAGGGCTTGAAGCGCTGGTAAAAGCGCTCGCGGCCGTGGCGCATGGTCAGCGGCACCCAGTCCCAGCCAATGTCGAAATCGAGTGCCTGCTGCGATGGAGTCGCCCAGCTTTCCGGGACCCACTGACGGAAGCGCGGCACCAGGTGATAGTCGATGTTGGCAAGGGTGGAATCGCGCAGCAGGCTGCGCAGGTTGGCGGCCGACTGAAGTTGCCCCGGATGCGGACGCAGCGCGTGCACGTGCGCATCGAAGGCACGCATTCGGCCGGCAAAAGCATCGATAGTCATTGCTGCGGCCAGGTCGGCCGTGTCGAGCAGGTCTTCGAGCTTGGCGCAGGCCAGCACGCCGGTCGCGAGCATCTGCGCGGTGCCGTTGTTCAGCGCCAGGCCTTCCTTGTGCGAGAGCCTGACGGGTTCAAGGCCCGCACGCTTCAGTGCTTCGGCGCCCGGCATGCGCTCGCCCTGGTAGAACGCTTCGCCGCCACCGAGCAGGACGATGGCAAGGTGCGACAAGGGCGCGAGGTCGCCGCTGGCGCCGACCGATCCCTTCTGCGGCACCAGCGGTACGATGCCGGCATTCAACATCGCGGCCTGTGCCTGCAGCGTGCTGACGCGAATGCCAGAGTGGCCGCGCATGAGTGTGTTGATGCGGATTACCAACATGGCGCGCACGACCTCGGCGCTGAACGGCTCGCCGACGCAGACAGCATGGGTAATGATGAGGTTGCGCTGCAGTTCTTCCAGCAGCGACTCGTGATTGGCCTTTGCGCCCGGCATGCCGCTGCGCAGGCGATGCGCGCCAAGCAGCTTGTCGGCATTGCTGCCAAAGCCGGTGGAAACGCCGTAGATGGGCTCCTGCAATGCGACCTGTTCCACCAGGAAGTCAGCTGCGCGTTGCACTTTCTTCAGCTGCCCGGCGTCGAGTTCGACGGTAGCACCGTAGGCGACGGCGATCACCTGTTCGCGGGTGAGGGACTGGCCGTCGAGGCGGATCGATTTCATCTGAAGCGTTCCAGCATGGCGCGTTGTTGTTCCAGTTCCACCTTCAGGGCCGCGACGAGTTCGGCCTGCGGGACCTCGAATTGTTCCTGGCGGCGCAAGTCCTTCACCGTAACCACGCCGCGTGCGGCTTCGTCCTCGCCGACCAGGACCATGAAGCGGATACCGGCGCGATCAGCATACTGGAATTGCTTGGCGAGTTTCTTCGCCTCCAGTTGGACCTCGGTATTGATGCCGCCAGCGCGCAGCACCTGCGCCAGCGCCATTGATTCGCCGAGCCGGCTCTCGTCCATCAGGCCGACCAGCGCCTCGACCGAACTTTCGGCAGTGGACAGGATGCCGGCTTCGCGCAATTGCCAGAACAGTCGTGTGGCGCCGATGGAAATGCCAACACCTGGCAAGTGCGACTTGCTGTAATGGCCGGCGAGATTCTCGTAGCGGCCGCCGGAACAGATCGAACCGATCTGCGGGTAGTCGTCGAGGATCGTTTCGTATACGGTGCCAGTGTAGTAATCGAGGCCACGCGCGATCGAGAAATTGATGGCGTAGTTTTTTTCCGGTATGCCATTGGCGCGCAGCAGCTGGATTACTTCGCGAAGTTCAGCGGCGCCATGTGCGAGGGTTTCATTGCCCTGCATCGCGTCGAGGCGGGCCAGGGCATCGGCATGGCTGGTCGAGCGCATCTGCACGAAGGACAGGATCTGCTCGGTGGTATTTTCCGACAGGCCGAAACCCTCGCCCTGCAGTGTGACGCGCACGTGGTCGGCGCCGCGCTTGTCGAGCTTGTCCACTTCGCGCAACACCGCCATCTGCCGTTCGCCGTCGGCAATGCCGAGGCCTTCGAAGAATCCGCGCAGCAGCTTGCGATTGTTCAGGTGCACGGTGAACGGGCCGATTCCAAGTTCCGAAAAAACGGCATAAATGACCGCTGGCATCTCGGCGTCGTAACGCACGGACAGTGAGTCCTTGCCGATCACGTCGATATCGCACTGGTAGAACTCGCGGAAGCGGCCGCGCTGGGCGCGTTCGCCGCGATAGACCCGCTGCATCTGATAGCGACGGAATGGAAAGGCCAGGTCGTGCTCATGCTCGGCCACGTAGCGGGCCAGCGGCACGGTCAGGTCGAAGCGCAGCGCGAGCTCCGGTTGTCCGCCCTGTTCCAGCGCGCCCGTGGACTGGACGAAATAGACCTGGCGCTCGGTTTCGCCGCCGGTCTTGGTCAACAGCACGTCCGACAGTTCGAACACGGGCGTTTCCACCGGCAGGAACCCGAAGCGCTCGAAATTGCGCCGGATCACGTCCAGCATGCGCTGGAAGGCGATCTGGTCGCGGGGCAGCAGCTCCATGACGCCAGGCGGGGTGCGGGGCTTGATCAAGATCGGAACTCCAGGCAGGCGGTGCTAATTGTCTATTTTAGCCTTGCCGGAGTGATGGCGTCGGCATCTTCGGTCCTGCTTGGCGACAAAACTTGCCTCGGGGCAGGCCGATCCTTAGAATAGGCGGCTCCCTCGGGGTGTAGCTCAGCCTGGTAGAGCGCTACGTTCGGGACGTAGAAGTCGCAGGTTCGAATCCTGTCTCCCCGACCAAAACACGTTGGATGAAAAAGCCGCCGCCAGGCGGTTTTTGCATTCCAAGCGCAGCAGATTTACCAGTCCACCATCCGCGCCGCCCCATGGCCCGCGCCGCAATCCGCTCCTGGCCCCAATCTCAACCCCTAATGCCGCACCTGCCCCACCCCCCGCACCACATACCGCTCGATCGTCAGCGACTCCAACCCCATCGGCCCATACGCGTGCAACCGCGTCGTCGAAATTCCGATCTCTGCCCCCAACCCCAGCTCCCCGCCATCGTTGAATCGTGACGAGGCATTCACCATCACCGCCGAGCTGCGCAGCGAGCGCACGAACCTCTCGGCGGCGACCGGATCCGACGTCGCAATGACCTCGGTGTGGTCCGAGCCGAAACGACGGATATGCGCGATCGCCTCGTCCATCGAATCAACTACCCGCACGGCCAGGATCAAATCCAGGAACTCCGCTGCGTAATCGTCCTCCGTGGCGACCGCCGCCGCGGGAAACAGCGCACGCGTCCGATCATCGCCGCGCAGTTCAACCTGCTTTCCGACCAGCGCTTCCAACGCAATTGGAATGAACGTCGACGCAATATCGGCGTGTACCAGCAAGGTCTCCAACGCATTGCACACGCCTGGCCGCGACGTCTTGCCATCGATCAACAAGCACGTCGCGAGCGCGATGTCGGCAGTGCGGTCCACATACAGATGGCAGACTCCCTTGTAATGCTTGATCACCGGCACCCGTGCGTGTTCGGCCACGAAACGGATCAGACCCTCGCCACCACGCGGGATAGCCAAGTCAACAATGTCGGTGAGTTGCAGCAATTCGAGCATGTGCTCGCGCGCCGGGTCTTCGATCAGGACCAGAGCCGCCTCGGGCACGCCGCAGTCGCGCATAGCGTTGTGCAGGCTGGCGGCAATGGCCTTGTTGCTGCCCAACGCCTCGGACCCGCCGCGCAGGATCACCGCGTTGCCGGCCTTCAGGCACAAGGCCGCCGCATCGGCGGTAACGTTGGGCCGGGCTTCGTAGATCATTGCGATCAAGCCCAGCGGCACACGCACGCGCTCAACCACCAGGCCATTGGGCCGGGTCTCGCTGCGCGTTACCTGGCCAACCGGATCGGGCAGACGGGCGATTTCATGCAGTGCGGCGACGATGCCGTTGATCCGCGCGTCGTCCAGCAGCAGTCGGTCAAGCATGGCGCCACTGATGCCGGCTTCGCGGGCGCGTTGCAAGTCGCTCGCGTTGGCTGACAGGATGCTGGCGCGGTCGGATTCGATCGCATCGGCCATCGTGTGGATCAAACCTTCCCGCTGCAGCGAATCGAGCGCGGCAATTGCCTGCGCGGCGTCGCGCGCGGCGATAGCGAGGGCCCGGATAGGGCCGACAGGTGAGGATGTGGTCATGGAGATGATTCCTGCGGCAGCACAACCAGGTCGTCGCGGTGTATTACGGCCTCGCCATAGCGATAGCCGAGGATGCCTTCGATGTCACGACTGTGCCGGCCGGCGATGCGCTGCATATCCGTAGAGCCATATTGTGCCAGGCCGCGCGCGAGCACGTGCCCATCGGTGGAGCCGGCGACCCGAAGCTCAATCAAGTCGCCCCGACCGAATTCTCCTTCCACCGCCACTACGCCACCGGGTAACAGGGACGCACCCCGCTCCACCAGTGCGCGCGCCGCGCCCTCGTCCACACGCAGCCCGTGCAGGCCGGCCGGCGCATTGCGCAGCCACTGCTTGCGGGCCAGCAGGCGATCGCCATGCGCTTCGACAAAACTGCCATGCAGGATGCCTTGCGACAGGGACTGCAAGGTTTCGGCATCGCGGCCACAGAAAAGCGCAGTACCGATACCAGCTGCAGCGGCCTTGCTGGCGGCTTCAAGCTTGGTGCGCATGCCGCCGGTACCCAGCGCGCCTGCATCGCCCTGCGCCATGCGCAGCACGGCGGGCGTAATAGCCTTGATGCGCGGAATGGGTGTCGCCTTGGGATTGCGAAGCGGGGAGTCGTCGTACAGACCGGCGATATCGGTTGCGATCAATAAAATATCCGCATCCACCAGCGCCGCGACCACGGCCGCAAGATTGTCGTTGTCGCCCAACTTCAGTTCATCCACGGCGACGGTATCGTTTTCGTTGATCACCGGCAGCACACCCAGTCGCAACAATTCGCGCAGGGTGGCGCGCGCATTCAGATAGCGGCGACGGTTGCGCACGTCATCGTGGCTGAGCAGCACCTGCGCCACAGGCACGTCCGACAGGCTTTGCCACAGCGCGATCATTGGCGCCTGGCCCAAGGCCGCCAGCGCCTGGCGTTGGGTCAGGCTCGCTGCTTCGGTCTTCAACACGCCACGACCGGCTGCCACCGCGCCAGAAGAAACGATCACCACTTCGCGGCCCTGCTTGCGGCTATCAGATACGAATCGGGCAAGTCCCGCAGCATGCGTGTCGCTCAAGCCGCCATCGGCCGCGGCAAGCAAGCTACTGCCGACTTTGAGCACGGCGCGACGCCACTCGGGCAAGGGCTGCGCGCCGAACGCGTGCGCGTCCATCAGCTGATTCCATCCAATCGTTGTCGCAAAACATCCAGCCGCAGGTCGGCCGATGCTCCGGGCGAAACCCGTGCATTCAAGCTCGCTTCCGGATCGCCCTGCGCCCAGCGCGCCGGGTCGGCGGCGTGCTGGTAGGCGTCGCGAAACGGTAGGCCCTGCCGCGCCAGGTCCACAGCCAGATCGGTGGCGTACATGGAGGGATCGAGCGCGGCACGCATGCGTTCGGGATTCCATGCCAGGCGGCACAAGAGATCTGGCAGCAGGGCTAGCGCAGCCAAGCCGCGCCCGAAGGCGTGGAAAATTGCGCCCTTGCTGAATTGCAAATCGCGGTGATAGCCAGAGGGAAGCGAAAGCAGTTGTTCGATCTCGGTGCGCGCGGCGGCAGCGCTGGCATAAGTCGCGCGCATCAGCTCGATGACATCGGGATTACGCTTGTTGGGCATGATCGAACTGCCCGTGGTGTATTCCGCAGGCAGGCTGACAAACGCGAATTCCGCACTGGTGAACAGCGACAAATCCCAGGCCAGTCGACGCAGGTCGAGCAAGGCGGAACCCAGTGCTTCAATGGCGGCCATCTCGAATTTTCCGCGCGACAGTTGCGCGTACGGCGCCGATACCTGCATGCGCGCGAAACCCAGCGCCTGCGTCGAATGCTCGCGATCCAGAGGCAGGTTGATGCCGTAGCCCGCTGCGCTGCCGAGCGGATTGGCGTCGATCCAGGCCAGGGTCTGGCGCGCGCGCACGGCGTTGTCGACGAAGGCTTCTGCCCAGGCCGACCACCACATGCCGGCCGACGAAACGACGGCGCGCTGCAGGTGGGTGTAACCGGGCATCGGCAGGGCCTTTTCGGCTTCGGCGCGATCCAGCGCGACGCGCGCAGCATCGGCACACAGCGAGGCAAGCCGGAACAATCGGTCCTTCAGCCACAATCGCGTAGCGACAAGTATCTGGTCGTTGCGGCTGCGCCCGGTATGGATCTTTCGCCCGGCATCGCCCAACCGTTCGGTCAAGCGCGATTCAATGGCGGAGTGGCAATCCTCGAAACGCGCATCCAGCACGAAGCGCCCTTCACTGAAGTCAGCCGCCAGGCTATCGAGCTCGCGCAGCAGCCCAGCCAACTCATCGGCATCCAGGATACCGATATGTTGCAGCCCTTCGGCATGCGCCTTGCTGGCCTGGATGTCGAACAGGAAGAATTCGCGATCAAGGATGACGTCCTCGCCGGCAAGGAAGTCCTGGATCGCCGCGTCCACCTGGACGCCGGGTTTTTGCCATAGCAGGTCGGACATCGGGTCAGCCTTCGGAAGCCAGGGATATGCCTTCATTCTCGGGAAAACCGAAGGCCAGGTTGAGATTCTGGAGCGCCTGCGTCGCCGCGCCCTTCAGCAGATTATCCAGCACCGACACCAGCACCACGCGCCGCCCAGCCTCGCCCATCGTGAATCCGCCCACCAGCGCGCCTGGCTTGTCGGCGATGGCGCTGACCCACGGCGAATCGTCCTGCACGGCCACCAAAGGCTCGCCGGCATAGAAGTCGCGGTAACGCTGGCGCACGTCGTGCAGTGTCATCGGCTCGCGAAGGTGCAGGTTGGCGGTGATGGATAGCCCGCGGAAATGCGGGGCGACGTGCGGCATGAACTGCACGGCCCATCCCAGCTTTTCACCGGCTTCGCGCTCGTGGATGTGGTTGGTAAGCGCATAGGGAATCAGGTTGTCGCGCAGTTTTTCCGGATCGTTCTTGTCTGATGGCGATGTGCCGGCTCCGCTGAAGCCCGATACACCGAAGCATTGCGCCGGTCCTGACAGGAAATCGCGCATCGGCGCAATTGCCAGTTGCATCGCGGTGGCGTAGCAGCCGGGATTACTGATGCGCTTCTGGCCGCGGTAGTGCTTGCGGGTCAGCTCAGGCAAGCCGTAATACCAGTCCGGGTTGAAGCGATAGTCAGCGGAGAGGTCAAGCACCACCGTGCCGGGCGCAACGGCGTCAATCGCCGCAACGAAGGGCGCGGCCTTGCCGTTGGGCAAGGCCAGGATCAGCGCATCCGCCGGGTGCGAGGAGATGTATTCCGGGGTCACTTCGAGGTAGCGCAGGTCACCGCTGACCTCCGGATGGTGTTCGGCCACCGGCTGGCCTGCCCGCTCGCGCGAAGACACGAAAGCGAGCTCCATTTCCGGATGCCCGGCGATCAGCTGAATCAACTCCGCGCCCACGTGCCCGCGTGCCCCAATCAGTCCGATGCGCTTGTTCATTTCTGCCCAGCCTCGTTTCGCTGCTCAAGCTTGAACGACAGGTGGCGCTTCACTATCGGCCACTCACCATCAATGATTGAAAATACAACGGTATCGCGATACTGGCCATCGGCAATCCGCATGTGCTTTCTCAGTACGCCGTCCTGCTTGGCGCCCAGCCTTGCGATGGCGTTGCGCGAGGCATGGTTGAACCAACTGGTGCGAAATTCGACCACCGCGCAGTCGAGCGTCTCGAACGCATGGGTCAGCAGCAACAACTTGGCCTCGGTATTCAATGCGCTGCGTTGCACGCGCTTGGCATACCAGGTCCAACCGATTTCCACCCGCCGATTATCGGCATCCACATTGCCATAGCGCGTGCTGCCTACTACCTGGCCACTTGCATCGAGCACCGCCCAGGGCAAGGCGGCGCCGGCGCCGCACAGCGCCAGCGCCTTTTCCACATAGGCCGACATGCCGTCCGGATCGGGTACCGAGGTGTACCACAGGCGCCAGAGTTCGCCGTCGCGGGTTGCCCGCTGCAAGCCGGGCACGTGCGCCATCGAAAGCGGCTCGAGCCACACGTGGTGGCCTTGCAATGTTATCGGCGACAACCAGGCGGCCATGGGATCAGGGCCCCTTCAAGGTCGCAGGCCGCACCATGCAATGGTCCACCGCGTCACGGATCTGGTCGAAGCTTTCCAGCCCATACCAGAACACGTTCCAGTCCTCGCCCTTGATGCAGCCATCGGATTGGTCGAAATAGAATTCATTGATCGGGTTGTCGCTGCGCGACCGCCAGAACAATTGCGGCGTGCTCGCGCGCATCACCAGCCATGCGGCGCGACCCAGGCCTTCGCCTTGCGCATCATCGCTGACCGCGAACTTGTCCAGATGCGGGATGCCGTCCTCCAGTGTCAACACCAAGGCCGCGCGATAGTGTTCGCTGACAAAGAGCCGGAATGGCTTGGTCTTGCTGAAATAGTCCGGCGCCAGCTTGCGTCCGAAGCTCGACTCGATCAATGACTTCAACCGCTTGAGGTCGATCTTCTTCCAGGACTCGACGCAGCGGATCTTCTCGCCACGGCGCACCAGCGTGCCCGAGCCGCGATGGGTGAACAACTCCTTGGCCAGTTCGTCGGGGCGGGTGATGGAAACCGACGACGACGGCGGCAACCGCATCAGCAGGTCATGGATCTGCTCGATTTTGAGCTTCATGCCCGAGTGCAGCCAGGGCTGGTGCATCAGCTCGTCATATTCGGTGGACAGGTTGATGGAATCGATCAGCTCGCCATCGCCGTCCAGCAAGCCGCCAGTACCGGTGAGGAAGATGATCTTGTACGGCTGCAAGGTCATGACCAGGTCGTTGGCGGCCCAATCGGCGTTGACGTTGAGGATCTGGCCGCCCACGGTTTCGCCCAGCGAGGCGATGACCGGGATCGAGCCGACCTTGATGGCGGCTTCGATGGATGCGGTATGCACCTTCGCCACCTTGCCGACCAGCCCGTACTTGCGACGGTTCAAGTACACACACTCGAACACACCGGAAGTGACTGAGGTAGCGCGAACGCCCTGCGCCTGCAGCGCCTCGACAAGGCGCAGGTTTTCCTGCTGGAATACGCGGCGCACCACGGCCAGGCCCTCGGACGTGGTGACCCGCAGCCCATCGATGGTTTCCTTGGTGATGCGTTCGGCCTTCATTTCCTGGTCAAGCTGCGGGCCGACCCCATGCACCACGATCGGCGTCAGTCCCACCTGTTGCAAGAAGGCCAATGACGAGACAAGGGCTTCCATGTCGTCACGCAGGATGGCGCCACCGACCTTGACCACAGCGAATTTCGCCGCATCCAGTTGCGAGAAGCGCTTCAGGTATTGCTGGATTTCCTTGGCGCTGGCCATGTTGGACAGCAGCCTGACGATGGTGGGACGAAGATCATTCATGGGCTTAGGCATCGGTGCCACCCATCAGGCGGCGGTAGGTGGCGGCGACAGTGCCGAGTTGCTCGAGCGAAACCCATTCGTCGGCGGAATGTGCCTGGGCAATATCGCCGGGGCCATAGACAATCGAAGTCAGGCCGGCGGCAGAGAACAGCGAGGCTTCGGTCCAGAAATCAACCGCGTTGCCAATCGGCAGGTCAAGGGCATCAGCCAGGTCGCGCGCCTGCAGGCGATACTCCTCGGCGCTCGCGACGTCGCCCGAAGGCAGCGATGGGCCGCGAAATGTTTCTTCATAGTCGGCCAGCGCTGCCGGCTCTGCAAAGCCTCGGAACAGTTGGTGCAATTGTTCGAAGTCCTGCGATGGCAGTGGCCGGAACCCGAAACGCAGCTCAGCCGACGGGGCGATCACATTGCCCTTGATGCCGCCTTCCATCTTGCCGATGTTGAAGCGCAGGCCGGTCAGCCCGCCGAAGCGCGCGTGGGCCAGCGAAGCGACGTGGTCGAGCGACTTCACGCCCCAGCGCATGGCCTGGTGCACGGCGCTGAGCTCAATCGCATTGGCGGCGGACGCGTGCCCGGCCTGGCCCTTGAAGGCAATACGCGCCGACACGATGCCGCGATGCGCCAGCACGGCCTGGGCGTTGGTCGGCTCGGCGATGATCGCTTCGTTGAAGCCATGGTCGGTCTTGAGGAAAGCCGGAATGCAGCGTGCATCGTTGGCTTCCTCATCGCTGCTGAAGAGGAAGGCAGCTGGGCCCCGGGTATCTTCGGCGGCAGCCAGCAGGCAGGCAGCGGCACCCTTGATGTCGCAGGCGCCCAAGCCAATGGCGCGATCGGTCGTTACCCGCAGGCGCAGCGGATCGGCGGTCCAGGCGGGCGAACTGGGCACGGTATCGAGATGCACGTTGAACACGCGCGAGGTTAGACCGCGCACGGCCAGCAGGGATACCGCCCCTGCCCCGTGATCGATGACCTGTATTTCGAAACCTGGCAATTTTTCGCGCAGGTAATCGAAGATGCCGTCACTGCCGATCGCGCGCGGTGGGTTGCGCGTGTCGAACGCCACCAGTGCATCAAGGTGCTTGAGGACCCGACTTAACATCCGCGATTGACCTCGGCCCAAAGGGTGCTGCTCATTCCGTACAGGCGGATGAAGCCTTCCGCCTCGGCCACGCCCCAGTCCGCCGATTGCGCATAGGTCGCGCCCTTTGCGTTGAGAATGTGCGGCGAGCGCAGCGCTATGGCGGCAACGGTTCCGCCTTGCGATTCGATCACGACCTCGCCATTCACGCAGCGCTGGCTGGATGCGAGGAAGCATTCCAGGTCGGCTTTCAGTGGATCGTGGTAGAAGCCCTCGTACACCAGTTCCACCCACTTGCGCGCCACCTCGGGCTTGAAGCGGTTCTGCAACTTGCTCAGCACGGCCTCTTCCAGCGCACGATGCGCGGCAAGCAGTGCGGCAAGGCCCGGCGCTTCGAAAATGATGCGGCCCTTCAAGCCAATTGTGGTGTCGCCCGTATAAATCCCGCGACCCACACCGAATGCGGCGAAGAGAAGATTGAGCTTTGCCAGCAGCAAATGACCCGCCATGTCTTGGCCATCCAGCGATACCGCAACACCGCCTTCAAACCGCAAGGTCACCCTTAGCGGCTGCGTCGGCCATTCCGCGCGCGGCGCACACCAGCCGCGCGCACCCTCGCCTGGTGCCTCCCAGCGATCGATCTCGCCACCCGATAGGGTCAGGCCAAGCAGGTTTTCATTGATGGTGTAGGCCTTCTGCTTGGCGCGAACGCCGAAGCCACGTTGTTCCAGATAGGCCTGCTCGTAGGCGCGGGTTTGCGTGTGTTCCTTCTGGATTTCGCGGATCGGCGCGACGATTTCATAGTTGCCCAGCGCTTTCACGGCCAGGTCGAAGCGCACCTGGTCATTGCCCATGCCGGTGCAGCCATGCGCAATCTCGCGCGTGCCCAGTTCGTCGCAGCGCTTCAAGGCGGCTTCGACGATGAGGTAACGATCCGACACCAGCAACGGGTACTGGCCCTGGTAACCCTCGCCGGCCCAGATGAAAGGCTTCACGAATCCGTTCCAGATGGCGGGACCGCCATCGACGGTGACGTGGCTGGCTACGCCAAGCTCGGCGGCGCGGCCCTCGATGAAGGCGCGCTCCTCGGCGTCGACGCCGCCGGTGTCGGCGAACACTGTGTGCACCGCATAGCCGCGCTCGCGCAGGTAGGGAACGCAGAAGCTGGTATCCAGGCCGCCCGAAAAAGCGAGGACGATGTCTTTCTTGTCGGTCATGTCGGTTCCGTGGGTGTCAGTTTGCGGCAACAAGCGCGGCCATGATGGCCTTCTGCACATGCAGGCGATTTTCGGCTTCATCGATGGCGATGCAGGCGGGCGAGTCCATCACCGCGTCGGTGGCCTTTATGTTGCGCCGCAGCGGCAGGCAATGGCTGAAGACGCCGTTGTTGGTAAGGGCCATCTTCGCCTCGTCCACGATAAAGTGCTTGAACTGATCGCGGATGGGTTTCTCCTGTTCCCAGCTGCCGAAGTACGGCAGCGCACCCCAGCTTTTCGCGTAGACCACATCCGCGCCCGTATAGGAGGACGCGATATCGTGGCTGACGGTCATCGAACCACCGTTCTGCGCGGCGTTGGTTGCAGCGAAATCC